>JBPCNO010000176.1:0-10661 GCA_051001135.1 Acidobacteriaceae bacterium | reverse complement strand
GAGCAGATGAAGCTGGTAGAAGGTGGGTCCGCCGAGCTGCCAGTGATGCTTCTTGTACATGTCACGAATGGTGATGGTGTCGGCCAGCAGCAGGTTCAGCCGCCCCGTAATCTCCGTCCTCACATCTTCCGGCAGACCGATGGGCAGGCTCTGGATCACCGTGCCGTACTTCTGAATCGATTTTGCACTCTGGCGCCAATTGGGCGAGACCAGATCGTGCACTTTGCTCTCATGCCCGGGTTGTTTGAGCGCGCGTGTACTCATGCGTAATCCTCCTAGCAGCCCATAAGATGCACGCGAACCGTGTCCGGTCGATGAACCTCATCAAACCTCGTGTTTGTTTCACGCGCATGAAAACCGCACTCCCCGAAAAATGGTAGGGTCGGACTCGCAACGTGGCTGTTGGACGCGGCGTTCAAGGCGTGGCGATAGGCGCGCGATTTGCCAATATGAGCTTTTCATTCAAAGCGGCGATCCTGTTCGCGGCGATCGCCGGCTGCACTACATAGATATCGAACAGCGCTTCCAAGACATCAAGGTTCTAACCGGCCTCCTCGGGCTCGACGGGCAGTATCTCGCCACTATTCTTATCATCGGCTCATGCGTCAGGTGCCCGAACCCATAGCTTCGCTAGAGGGAATCATCGGCTGGATTAGCCTCTACTCTTCAGGGTGATGTGACTGACATTGGCAATCGGAACAAACATATACTCTTTACCATTCCGCCAGAAGACGTAGGTGCCATTGTTCGAAGTCACTTCATCAGCCTCAACTTCGCTTTCAGCCAAATCGTTGCGATTCAAAATCCAAATTGTCTTAGCCATTCAGGAAAGCCTCGTCATTGCGAATTTATCTCCCACGTTCTCGTCGGTGGACCGCCTCGCTTAGATGGTGGCCCGAATGTCAGCCCCCAAACCCTCAGGATCCAGCAGATGAGCACGTGTGACTAGACGATACTGCTTCGTGAAACCGTATTACTAGTGTCATGCTACTTAACCCGTATGGTCGGCTCGACCGACAGACCCGGACGCAGGCGGTGGTCGGCATCCTGCTTGGGGTCGGTGAAGTCGATGCGAACGGGGACGCGTTGCACCACCTTCACGTAGTTGCCGGTCGCATTCTCCGGCGGAAACAGGCTCAGCACCGAGCCCGTGGCGCCGCCGATCTGGGTCACGCGTCCGTCGTAATCGCGGGAATTCAGGTCGACGTGGATCCGCACGCTCTGCCCGGCGCGCATCAGGTGCAATTGCGTCTCCTTGAAGTTCGCCGTTACCCAGAGGTCGTTGAGCGAGACCAGCGTGACCATATTCTGCCCCACGCTTACGTTCTGCCCTACTTCCACGCTCTTGCGCGTAACGATGCCGTCCACCGGGGCGATTACCTTGGTATAGCCCAGGTTCAGCCGGGCCTGATTGAGCGCGGCGCGCGACTGCTCCACCTGCGCGGCCGCCTGGTCCGCCTTGGCCTTCTGTATCTGCACCTGCTGGGGAGCCGAGGCAGCGTTCTGCGCCTGCGCCTTCGATTGCGACAATTGCTGCCGGGCGACGGCAATCTGGTCCTCGGTTGCGATGGCGTTCGCCTTGGCGGAGAGCACCGCGGCCTCATCTGCCCGCGCGGTAGCTACCGCCTGATCGAACTGCTGCTTGGAGATGACATCTTTCTCCACCAGCGGCGTATAGCGTTTTACGTCCAGTTGCGCCTTGGCGTTGGTCGCTTCCGCCTCCGCCACCTGCGCCTGCGCCTGCTCCAGCATGCGTTGCGCCCGCTTGACCTGGGCGTCTGATGCCTTGACGCCAAAGCCCGCCTGCGACAGCGTGCTGTACGACTGAATGTTCGTAACCGGCACGCCGACCTTCGCCGACTCGTAATTGGCCTCGGCGGCCTCCAGGTTGGCCTCGTCCTGCGCCACCGCGACCTCATAGTCTCGTGGATCGATCACGGCGATTACCGTGCCGGCGGATACGAACTGATTCTCGGTAATGGGAACGGTCACCACGTGACCCTGCACGCGCGCGCTCAACTGGATGATGTGCCCGTCGATCTGCGCATCATCGGTGCTCTCGTAAAAGCTCGAATGCCACCAGTACAGCAGCGCTCCGACCACCACCACGGCGACCACGAAAATGATGATGAATCGCCGGCGCTTCTTAGCCGGACGCTTGTCCGGCTGCTCGTGCGTCGCATCCTGATCCTGATGGTCGTCGACGACGCTTGTTCCCGATCTTCCCGACTCCGGATCCTGTTCCGCCACAATCACTTTCCTCCGAGATATTCTGTGACCTTTGCCTGCACCACGCCGAGCGCCCGCGCTAATTCAAGTTTGGCGAGGTTGTGCTGATAGAGACTCGATACATACTGGCTGTTCGCCTGGGCCACGGACGCCTGCGCCTGCGTCACCGGAAGATTGTCCGCGACGCCGTTCACGAAGCGCTCCTGCGCCTCCACCAGCGATTCGTTCGCGAGCAGGACATTGCTGCGCGCGACCTCCACTTGCTGGGCGGCAGACTGCAGATCGAGCAGGCTGTCCCGCACATCGGCATTGATCTGCTCGTTCAGATCGCTCAGGCGCGCATTGACGGTATCCAGTTGCGCCTTCGCCAGCTTGGCGTCTCCGCGCAGCCGGCCCTCTTCAAAGATCGGCACGCTGGCCGTTCCGGTCGCGTCGAAGGTGCCGTGCGAATGCCCCAGCGTCTGCCCGATGTCGCCGTAATCGCCGGCGAAGGCTACCGTCGGCAAGCGCTCCGCGCGGGCGGCGGTGTGGCTGGCTTTCGCTCCCTTCGCCTGCTCCTGCAGCGACAGGAAATCGCGGCGATTGGTGTGTGCCGTCTTCATCGCCGTTGCGGGGTCGATGTTGTCCAGCGGCGCAAACGGCACCTGATCGGTGAGCACGAACTTCTGCTCCAGCGGCAGACCGATCGTCCGCGCCAGCGCAATTTTGTCCTTGTCGAATGCGTTCTGGTCCTGAATCAGCGCCTGCTGCTGCGTCTGGTAATCGACCCGCGCACGCAAGACATCGATCTGCGGCGAGGTGCCCGCCTCATGGTTGGCGACCGCCTGATCCAGCGACAGCTTGGTGGTTGCGACCTGCGCCTGGTCGTTGGTGATCCTCGATTCGTCAGAGATGCACACCAGGTAGGATGACCCGACCGCCAGCACCACCAGTTCGCGGGAATCTTCGAGTGAGAGCCGCGACCCCTGGAAGTTATGCTTCGTTGCGAGATAGTTTTCAAACGCGGGAAGATTGAAGAGCGACCAGTTCAGGCTCCCGCGCACATCGGTATAGCCAAACGGTCCGATAATCGAAGGGAAGCCTGGGAACGACAGGCCCTGCGCCCGTAGATTGGTCTGCTGGGCGGCCTCGCGGAAATCGCCGGTCACCGTGGGTAACAATTTCTGCAACTGCTGCAGCTTCTGCCCACCCGCCTGGGAGACGTTCTGGCCGGAGAGGATCAGCCCCAGATTATTGCGCAGCCCCTCGGTGATCGCATCCTGCAGGGACAGCGAGCGCACCCCGGGAGTCAGCGGCGTATTGGCCACGCTCCCTTGATAGGCGCTCTGGCTCACCGGCGCCGGCGCAGTTACCAACTGACCGCTGGTCGAGGAAGAGGATGAACCGGAGGAACCGCCAGAGGTAGAGTCGCTGCCGCTCGATGATCCGCTGCCACTGGTGGAGGAACTGCTTGGACTGCTACCGAAGCCACCCTGCGTCTGCGCCCAACCTGGATGCGCCCAGCCGAGAGTCGTCGCTGCGAGGCCGATCAGCAGGATCAGCCGCAAGTCCACTCTTCCGCGCTCACCATACCGCGCCTTGCCCAAGAACACGCACCTCTCCTCGATGGATTATGGAGCTTGGATGCGGCGGCACCCGGGATCACTTCAAAAACTTGGCTCTGGCCCTCCTCTGGCTGACGCTAAGAGAAGCCGGGACATCGGTCGTCTGGAGCTCGAATGGTCAGACGGTAACGGCCTGCAGCAGTGCGCTGGTGAGCGAGCACAGGGCGGTGCGGAAGCTGTTGCCCACTTGCGCCGAACTCCAGTCGCCGCAGCCCGCAGCCTTGAGATCGTTCGCCGTTTGCGCGCTGCTCCGGCCCAGCACCGCCCGCAGCACGAAGATCACCCGCGGCCCCGCCGCGAGACCCTCCAACCAGCGCCGCATACCCGCGCGGTCGCTGTGCGCCAGCATCTCCTGCAGTTGCGTCTGGGTCAGCCCGGCCGCGCTCAGGTCATCGGTATCGACGCAGCCCTGCGACTCGCTCGCGTTCTCAGCCGGAGGCGTCAACGCGCCGCTTGGAACGCCGTCGGAAGAGCCGGGCTTCCGGGAGAGCTGCTGCACCCGGCGGATGGCCGTCGCGACTAGTTGCTCTTCCGCGGCCTGCCGCGCAGCCACGGGGTCGGCGCACGGGTCTGCCTGCACTCCCGCCACGGCCTGTTCCACCGCGGCCACAGCCTCGGATTCGTCCCCCAGCAGCAGAGCCGCGGTCTGAAAGAGTTCGAGCGCCGTACTCGCGGCGGCGGCGCTGGCCTGCCTGCAGTCTGTGTCTGTCATCGCAACACCCTCATTCCCAAATCCCGCTCGAATCCGGATAACCTTCGAACCGGATAGCCCTCGAACCGGATAGCCTTCTCCATCATCCTCTTCAACCCGTGCCTCGCAGTCAAATCCTTACCTTTCAATCGCCAGGCCTATCGCACTTCTTTTGCCTGCTATTCACACGGGCCGTCTCGCGTATCGTGTATCTAAGCTGAGACCGGAGATTCCCTACCCAGGGCTTCGCCGGGTCCGACCCTCACACCTTATGGCACGAAGGCTGGAACGTCGACCGAACCTCTTCTTCAGCCGGGACGAGTCCTGGCTCCGCTTCAACGGACGCGTGTTGCAGGAGGCCGAAGACGCCGGCAACCCGCTGCTCGAACGGGTCAAGTTTCTGGCCATCACCGCCTCAAACCTGGATGAGTTCGTCGAGATCCGCGTCGCCGGCGTCATGCAGCGCATCGAGGATGGCTACAACGAGGTGGGCGAGGACGGCCTGACGCCGGAGCAGACCTTCGATCGCGACACCGACGAGCTGCGCGGCTTTGTCGAGAGCCAGTATCGCTGCTGGAACGAGCAGTTGCGGCCCGCGCTACACGCCGCCGGCATCCGCGTGCTGGACTACGCCGCCATGGACGAGGCCCAGTGCGGGCACGCGGCCTCTTTTTTCCAGCGGGAGGTCGATCCCCTGCTGACCCCCATCACCATCGATCCCGCGCATCCATTTCCGCGCGTTCTCAACAAGGCGCTCTGCCTGGCGCTGCTGTTGCGGCGCAAGAGCAGGAGCGCGGCCGGCCCGGTGCTGGGCGTGATCACAGTGCCCCGCGCCCTGCCGCGCCTGGTGCCGGTGCCTTCGACCAGCGGCACGCATGATTTCATCTTTCTCCACGAGCTGATCGAGGCCAAGGCCGCACGCATGTATCGCGGCTACGAAATCCTCGCTGCGGCCGCCTTCCGCGTCACCCGCAACAGCAATCTCTATCTCCAGGACGAAGAGACGCGAAGTCTGCTTGAGAGCGTGCGCACGGAGCTGCACAACCGGCGCAAGGGCGATGCGGTGCGGCTGGAGATCGAAGCCGGCGCCGACCCGGAGATCGTCGAACGGCTGCGCATCAACTTTGAAGTCGATGAATCGCAGGTAGTCCGCACCGATGGCCCGGTGAACCTCTCGCGCCTGATGACGCTCTACAGTGATACGCCGCGGCCCGATCTAAAATTCGCGCCCTTCGTGCCGCGCGAGTTACGTCTGAATCGCCGCTCGCCCACGCTGTTTGAGGAGATCCGCCATAAGGACATTCTGCTGCACCATCCCTTCGACTCCTATGACGGCGTGGTGAACTTCATCGAATCGGCGTCCGAGGACGAGGCGGTGCTCTCCATGAAGCAGACGCTCTACCGCACCAGCGCCGATTCGCCCATGTTCCAGGCGTTGATTGAAGCGGCGCAGACCAAGGAAGTGACCGTCGTGGTCGAGTTGATGGCCCGCTTCGATGAGGCGTCGAACATCCGCTGGGCGCGCAATCTCGAAGACGCCGGCGTGCAGGTCTTTCACGGCATCGTCGGCCTCAAGACCCATTGCAAGCTGGCGCTGATGATCCGCCGCGACGAAGACGGGGTCACCCGCCGCTACGCGCATCTGGGCACCGGCAACTACAACCCCAACACCGCGCGCTTCTACACCGACATCAGCCTGCTGACCGCCGATCCGGAGATTACCGCGAGCGTGCAGTCGGTCTTCAACTATCTCACCGCCCACTCGGAGTCGGACGACTACTCGCCTCTTCTGGTGGCGCCGCTTACCCTGGCCGAGAGCACCATCCGCATGATCCACCGCGAGGCCGGTCACGCGCGCGCAGGCCGCCCGGCACGCATCATCGCCAAGATGAACTCGCTGCTCGAAAAAGGCATCGTTGAAGCTCTCTATGAAGCTTCGCAGGCCGGGGTCGAGATTGACCTGATCGTGCGCGGCATCTGTTCGCTGCGCCCCGGTGTCAAAGGGCTGAGCGATCGTATCCGTGTGCGCTCCATCGTCGGCCGCTTCCTCGAGCACAGCCGCATCCACTACTTCGCCAATGGAGGCGCGGAAGAGATCTACTGCGGCAGCGCCGACTGGATGCCGCGCAATCTGTTCGAGCGCTGTGAGGTGGTCTTTCCGGTACGGGATCCGCAACTCCGCGCGCGTCTGCGCAACGAGATCCTCGCCGCTTACCTGGCCGACACCGCAAAAACACGGCTCCTGCTGCCCAATGGCGACTATGCGCGCATCCGGCAATCGGGGCCGCCCGGCTTCAACGCGCAGGATTTCTTTATGCAACTCGCAGAAGGCCGCGTGACCGTTGAGGCCATCCCCGCGCCCGCCGGCGACGGCCCGAAGGCCAAGCGCCGCATCGGTGCGAGCAAACGCAAGCGCACGGCTCGTACACCTCCCGCAAAGAAGGCCGTGGCGTCCTGACGCGCGCTCCAGAAACTTCTTTGCAACGCTTTCACCGGTGCGGAATCTGTTCTGCTACAGGGTCGAGAAACTTGTTTAAACGACCTTTTGGAGAACGTGATTATGCCGCTGACCCGCACCCGCATCACTCTCGCCGGAGCCCTGTTGCTGGCTCTTTCCACCCTCGCCCATGCCCAGGCCACCACCGCTCAGGCCACCACCTGGAAGATCGATCCGGCCCACTCTCAGGCCGGTTTCGTCATCCGCCACATGGGCATCTCCAACGTGCACGGCCGCTTCGGCAACGTGAACGGCGAGATCACGCTTGATCCCAGGGACCTGACCAAGGCCAACGTCAACGCCACCATCGACACCACCACCGTCGATACGGGCACTCCACAGCGGGACACGCACCTGAAGAGCGCCGACTTCTTCGACGTGACGAAGTACCCCACCATGACCTTCGCGAGCAGGACCATCAGCCACTCCGGCGACGACTACACCGTGGTCGGCGACCTGACCCTGCACGGCGTCACCAAGTCCGTGATCCTGCACATGGATGCGCCAAGCAAGGAGCAGACCGGCATGGAAGGCAAGCTGCACCGCGGCTTCAGCGCGTCCACCACCATCCATCGCCAGGACTTCGGCCTGGTGTGGAACGGCACGCTCAAGTCGGGGGACCAGATGATCGGCGACGACGTCAAGGTGACGCTCGAGATCGAAGCCATCAAGCAGTAACGACCGGTAGCATCAGCGCCTGAGATCGTCGGAACGCGGCACGCTCCCGCTACACTGGAAGGGATCTTGCCGCGCCTGCCTGCACAATTCCTCCGTCTCTGGCACGTACTGAGCCTCGACGCGCCCACCGTGGCGGCGCTGTGGTGCTGGGCGCTGGCCCGTGCGGTGCATATCCATCTACCGGTCGCGGCGCCGCTCATGCTCGCCCTCGGGACCTGGCTGCTCTATGTGGCCGACCGTCTGCTGGATGGACTGCTCGCGCCCCATCCGTCCCGGCTGCGCGAACGGCACCTCTTCCATTTGCGCCATCGCCCGGCATTCGTGGCGGCTTCCGTGTGCGGCGTTATCGCGCTGGCGCTGCTTGTGGTGTGGTGTATGCCCGGATTTGTCCTGCGCGCCTACATAGTGCTGGGCATCTGCGCGCTTCTGTATCTGCTGCTGGTACATATCCCTAGACTGCGCACGCCCGCGGGTTTCATTCCCTTTGCGCGTGTCATTCCCAAGGAGCTGGCCGTGGGCCTCATCTTCGCCGCCGCCACCGTCATTCCCACCTGGGAGCGCCTGCGCAGGACCGCGCCTGCGGACGCCGCGCCCCTGCTCTTGCTGCTGCCGCTCTTCGCCGCGCTCTGCACGCTGAACTGCATCGCCATCGAAATCTGGGAAAACGCGGCCGACCCCGCTGCTGGTGGGGGCGGCGGCGAACGCCGCGGGGATCTGGATGCCGCCGGGCCGGCCTCACTCCATCCCATCACCCGCGTTCTAGGGCGCCACCTTACGCTGACCGCTCTGCTGCTGACCGCCGCCGCAGGGATCGGTGCTGCCTTCCTGCGGATGCGCCTGCGCAACGGACCCGCGGCCGCCGTCGCTCTGGCGCTTGCTCTCAGCGCGCTGCTGTTTGCTTTGCTCGATCGCCGCCCACGGATTCTATCGCCCGGCGCGCTGCGCATCGCCGCCGATGCCGTCCTGCTTACGCCCCTGCTTCTTCTGCCGGTGCTCCGTTGACGAGCGCCTCGGCATCTCCACTTACCGGTTTGGTCAACTTCGACCGGCTCGCGCGGCCTTATCGCTGGCTGGAATACCTCTCCTTCGGACGCGCGCTCGAACGCTGCCGCTTCGCCCTGCTGCCGGAACTTGCCTCTGCGGGAAAACGCACAGCTCCCTCACGCGTGTTGCTCTATGGCGACGGCGACGGCCGCTTCCTGCAGCGCCTGCTCACCGTCTATCCCGCGCTCGAAGTCGACGCGGTGGACAGCAGCGCAGCCATGCTACGCACCGCCGCCGCGCGTCTCTCACCCGACGCCCGCGCCCGCGTCCGCTTCCATCACGATGACGCCCTGCGCTTTACACCCCCTCCCGCCGCTGGTACGGGAGGCGATGCAGGGTACGATCTTGTCATCACCCACTTTTTTCTCGACTGCTTCAACGACAACGAGCTTCATCGCCTGCTCGATCGCCTGCTCGATCGCCCGCTCGATCGCGTGGGGCCGCACCTCGCGCCGGACGCCCGCTGGCTGGTCTCGGAGTTTGCCATACCCAATCGTCCCTTGCCGGCTCTCGCCGCGCGCGCGCTCATCCGGCTGCTCTATATCGCCTTCCGCATACTCACCGGTCTGCGGGCAAACCATCTACCTGACTACGCCGCAGTGCTGGCGCAGCATGGCTTCATCCTGTCCCGCCGCAAGACCCTCCTGGGCGGTCTGCTGCAGAGTGAACTCTGGCTGCGGTCGACTCCATGAGTCCGAATATAAGGTCACCGGGGAGTCCGAATATAGGGTCACCGGGCAACGTCACGCGGCTAGCCCGCCTTCCCACAAGTATGTCCATCGATCACATCGCGATACATAGCTCCGCAAGCGACCCTCTCCGCGCCGGCGGCTTTCCCGGTGAGGCGCCCGACGTCTTTCCTGGTCCCGGCCCCAATCCGAGTCCCGATCCCGAGCCGGACCTTCCCGATTTCCCCGACCCGGACCCTGACCCGGACCCGCTCGATCCCACTGTACCGGAGCCCATTACGGTGAATTGAACGGCACGGTGAATTGAACCGCGGCCGGGGGCAGAAAAACTCGATCAAATCTGATTCGTGAAGGAGACAGGCTTCATCCCGTCCATCCATCGTTTCAGGGTGAATGCGGCTGTAGCCGCCGGGCGGGTAGCCCTGTGCTCCGGGTGTATACTCCCCGGCCAGAAAGGAAAATCCTTCTCGGGAGTATTCAAAAATGCGAATCAGGAACGATTATGGCGAAAAGATATTCTGGCGCGTTTTAAAGGCGACGATACCGTTTACACCGTGGGACTGGCACAAGGAGTCGTGGACCCTGGCAAATCTGACGGTTGGCGCGAGGATTCATTCCAGGAGATCAAGATAGAAGCAAAGCTTGGCGACATCATCTTTTCTTCGAAGGTGCTGGCCTCAGCCGGTAGAAAGTTCAAAATGACGGACGACCTTGTTGTCACCAGCTCGGGTGCCCTGGATGTGGCGCAGGTTAAATTCCTCGACGGCGAAGGCCAGGAACAGGTGAGGCGGTCGGATCTCCAATTCGTGGACGGACGCCGTTTCAACGGTCCCGTTAAGCGCACCGTTACTTCCTCCTTTTCCACGGCGTTCACCAGCAAAAAAGGGATCGAGAGCAGCTCCTCACATGAGCAGACCTGGACGGCCGGCGGGAAGTTCGGCGGCAACCTTGGCAAGAAAGACGCGGGTGGCGCCAGCGCCGAGCTTTCCCTTCAATTTCAGGACAAAGTGGTGAACTCCTTGCGCTCCTCCCATGAAGCGACCATCAACACGGCTTGGAATCAATCCATCAGCGATGTGATGGAGTTCAAAGAGGGCAAGTTCTACGCCATCGAGATTGCGGGGCTTCTGACGCTGGACCGCGGAAACGCAGCATATTTCGGCGAAAGGTCCAGTTTCAGTGTGGTGCAAGCCGCGGAGATGGAACTCCTGAAGCTGGAAGCATACAAC
>JBPCNO010000175.1:0-5013 GCA_051001135.1 Acidobacteriaceae bacterium | reverse complement strand
CTGGTACGTGGTGATGGGAAGGGCGCGGGCCGAGATGCAGGAGGCGCTGCGTTCGATCGAAACCTCACCGTTGGCGCGGCATCTGTTGGATCTGCCCCGGCTGCAGCACCTGCTCGACACCTGGCCATCTGTCTCGCCCGGCGCCTCGCCATCCAGCGACCGCACAACTCTGAACGATACCTATCACCTGGCACTCTCACGCGGCATCGCCGCCGGCCTCTTCATCAAGAGCTTCGACTGAACGCCGTGTTGAAACGAAAAAAGAGCCCGGCGGAAACCGGGCTCTTTTTTCGAAAGCGGCGCTAGAACAGCAAATCGTCTTTATGCGGTCGTGGCGGCGCAGTACTCGTTGAACGCGCGCGCCAGCTCCGCGCCGATCATCGGGGCGGTCGCACCCTCGATGACGAAACGCTGCATCAGGTAAATGAGCTTGCCGTCACGCATAATCGCGATGGCGGGCGAGGTGGGTGGCTGGCCTTCAAAGTAGGAACGGGCCCGTTCGGTGGCTTCCCGGTCCTGTCCGGCAAACACCGTGATCATCTGGTCGGGCTTCACCTGGTTCTGCAACGCCAGGCGGACGCCGGGCCGCATCTTCCCGGCGGCGCATCCGCAGATCGAGTTCACGATCACCATTGTCGTGCCCGGCTTGGCCAGCGCGGCATCGACCTCTGCCGCTGTCCGTGTTTCCTGAACCCCGGCGCGCGTCAACTCCTCGCGCATCGGGATCACCATGATCTCTGGATACATATCCTTCTCCTTGGGCCGGGACCGGGGGGCCGGGCAAACGCGACCTGTAACGCAATCGGTACTCTTTCATTGTAGGCAATCGCGCGGGCTTAGGCTAGTTGTCTTGCTGGTGTACTCTCAGGGCGATGCAATTCCAGGAACACGTGTCGCTTGCCCCCTTCACCACGTTCCGCATTGGGGGACCTGCCCGCTGGTTTGCCCAGGCCGCGACGGAGAGCGATGTGGAAGAGGGTGTCCGCTTTGCGCGTGAGCACCAACTGCCGCTCTTCATCCTCGGCGGCGGCAGCAATCTGCTGGTGTCGGACGCCGGCTTTCCCGGACTGGTCCTGCACATCGCCCTCGGTGGCGTCGCCGAGTCAGTCGGCGTGGCTGAGGAGAGCGGGGAAGACGGGACGCTCTTCCGCGTTGGCGCGGGGGAGGACTGGGATGCCCTGGTGGCGCGGACGGTCGAACGCGGCTGCGGCGGCGTGGAGTGCCTGTCCGGCATCCCCGGCACAGTAGGAGGCACTCCGGTCCAGAACGTGGGCGCCTATGGACAAGAGGTCGCGCAGACCATCCAGCGAGTCCGCGCCTTCGACCGCCACACCTCCACCTGGGTTGAGCTCGACAAAGCCCAGTGCCGCTTCCGCTATCGCACCAGCCTCTTCAACCACGAGGAACGCGACCGGTTCATCGTCAGCCGGGTTGACTATCACCTGCCTAGCGAGAGTTCAAATATACCTGCCTATCCAGACCTCAAGCGTTACTTTAAGGAAGAGCAGGCTGATTCCCCCACGCTGTCAGACGTGCGACGCGCTGTTCTCGCCATCCGCGCCGGCAAGGGAATGGTCATCGCTCCCGGTGATCCGGACACCCAGAGCGCGGGCAGCTTCTTCAAAAATCCCATCACCACCGAGGACCGTCTCGCCCAGATAGCGGCCGCGATCGACGGCTCACCCGCGGAGGTCCCGCACTATGCGGCCGGGATGGACGCCACCGGGGTCGGCCTGGTGAAGATTCCCGCGGCGTGGCTGCTGGAACAGGCGGGCTTTCGCAAGGGGTACCAGCTTGGCCGGGCGGCGGTTTCTACTCGGCACACCCTGGCGCTGACCAATCGCGGTGGGGCCACCGCAGCGGAGATCGCCCAATTGCGCGACACCATCCAGCAGGCGGTGGAGGCAAAGTTCGGCTTGCGCCTGGAGCCCGAGCCAGTTTGGGTGTCCTAGGCCCTGGGTGTCCTAGGCTCGGGGCCGGACGCTGTTTAGGTAGCTGAGCACTCTGGCACGCTCCGCGGCGAGGACGTCTCCCGCAGCCCCTTGGCCGAGTACGTGGCCGTCCTCCAGCACCACCTCGGCGCCCATGCGGAAGGCCTCCCCGATGTCGTGGGTGACGAAGAGCAGCGGCGTCGGGTGATCCGCCAGCCAGTTCTCCAGATCGACGAAGATGCTCTCCTTCAGCGCGGAATCGAGGCCGGTGAAGGGTTCGTCCAGCAGCAGCAGACGCGGCCCTGGAGCAACCGCCCGTGCGAGCGCGATCCTTTGCTTCTCGCCCCCGGAAAGCTCCGCCGGGAGACTGGTCGCGAGCGCCTCTGCATGGAAAAGGCGGAGCATCTCGCCGGTCCGCTGGCGGCGTTGCTCACGTGGAAGCTTGCGCAATCCGAAGGCGACATTCTCCGCCGTCGTGAGATGCGGAAACAGGCTCTGCCGCTGGGTGACAAAGCCGATGCCGCGCCGTGCGGGAGCGACCGAGACTCGCTGCGCCGTGTCGACCAACGCGTCCCCCGCAACCGTCGGTGCAGCCCCGGCGAGCACGATCCGGGCGCGATCCGGCCGGAGCAGTCCGGCGACGACCCGCAGGATGGATGTCTTGCCCGAACCGGAGGGCCCCACCAGCGCGGTTGGCGTCCGCGCGCATCGCAATTGCAGATCCAGGGTAAGGCTCCCCAGCCGATGATGGATCTCCATCTCCAGCCACGTCGAAGGAGCGCCGGATAGGCCGGCTGTGGTTCCGCTACCCACGCGCTGACAGACCGCCTCGACGGGTGTAGATGACCAGCAGGGTGAAGAACGAGAAGCAGAGCAGCAGCAGCGCCGTCCGGTTGGCGGCGGCATATGAGAAGTTCTGCACCTGATCGAAGATGGAGATGGAGAGGGTTTGCGTCACTCCGGGAATCGAGCCGCCGATCATGAGCACGACGCCGAACTCGCCGACCGTGTGCGTGAAGGCGAGCACGGCGCCGGTCACCACAGAGAAGTACGCCAGTGGAAGCGAGACCCGGAGGAGTCGTGCCCACCGCGAGGCGCCCAGCAGCGTGGCCGCCTCCAGTAGCTCGGTATCCACGCCGCGAAATCCGGCGACGATCGGTTGCACCGCGAAGGGGAGGCTATAGAGCACCGAACCCACCACCAGGCCAGCGAAGCTGAAGGCGAGGGAGTGTCCCAGAAGCCGTGTAATGAGCCGCCCGGGCAACGTCGCTGGCCCCAGCAGCACCAGCAGATAGAACCCCAGCACAGTGGGCGGAAGTACCAGCGGCAGCGCAACCAGCGCCTCCACCAGCCGGCCCAGACGGCCAGTGGAGTGAGCGATCCAGTAAGCCAGGGGGATGCCCAGCAGCAGCAGCAGCGCGGTGGTGGCGAGCGCGAGCTTCAGCGTGAGGACCAGCGCCTGAATGTCGAGGGTGTCAACCATGAGGTCTGCTTCCTAAGCGGCCATCAGCGAGCCGGTGACAATCCATAGCGGGGAAGCATCTGCTGGATCGGCGGCGAGAGCATGAACTGGAGAAAGGCGTTCGCCGGGCTGCCGTCTGCAGATCCCGGGTGATCACCGGCGCTTTTGAGCAGCACAGCGCCCTGCTCGATGGGCTTATAGGAACTGGCCGGCATGGCGACGAAGTGGCCCTCGGCGCGCAGGCGCGGGGTCACCGCCGAGGTGAGCGACAGCAGGCCGACCGTGGCATTTCCGGATTCGACGAACTGGGCGGCCTGGGCGATGTTCTCCGCCGTACGCAGCTTCGGCTGGAGCGCCGGAAGCAGCCCGAGGCTGGTCAGGGATTCCATGGCCGCCCGGCCATACGGCGCGTGTTGTGGATTCGCGATGGCGACGCTGGCGACCTCTGTGGCTTTCAGCAGCGCCGGAGTTAACGGCGGCAGCTTTCCGTCATTGCGTGCCCACAGCACCAGTGTGCCCCGGGCATACGGTCTTACCGTGCTGTCCGCTACCCGGCCGTCCTTCACCAGCTTCTCCGGGAACGACAGATCGGCGGAGAGAAAGAGGTCGAAGGGCGCGCCTTGTTCGATCTGCGTTGCCAGGGTCGCGGAGGAGCCGTAAGAAACCTTTACGTCGGACCCCGGATGCTGGACTTTGTATGTCTCGATCAACACTGGGAGCACCGGCTGGAGATCCGCCGCCGCGGCTATGCGGAGCGGCTGCGCGGGCGCAACTGGCAGGGCCTGCGCGGACGACGAGCCCGGCATGCATGCGACAAGACACCCGGCCACCAGCACGCAACGGATGAGGCCGCACCTACCAGGCTTACGCACGCCAGGCTTACGCACGGATGAGCATGACCTCGGTCGATTTGATCAATGCGGCAGCGGTCTGCCCGACCTCAAGCTGCATCTCTCGCACCGCCTCTGCCGTGATGATGGAGGTGATGACCTGGCCGCCGATCGAAAGCTTGATCTGTGCGATCAGGCCCTCTACCTTGAGCTCGACCACCCGGCCGACCAGTTGATTCCGGCCGCTGACCGTGCGCAGCATCTGACGCTTGGGCGCCTCCGGCCGCTTCGCCCGGTGCAGCAGCCCGTCGAGATCCGCTTCCGCGATGCGGTAGTGGCCGCCAGGCGTCTTGACCGCCTTGACTTTCCCCCGGTAGATCCATTGCTTCATGGTCGGATACGAGATGCCCAGGCGAACAGCGGCCGCGCGTGGTGAAAGCAGTTCAGGCATGGACGGAAGTATACGACTTTCGGCTCGGACCTGGTAGAGGCGGACAGATAGCGATACGAAATTGTCGATCTCCGTTTTAGGTGAGATCAATCCGCCCGGGCCTGTGGGTAGTAGGACCGGTGGCTCCAGCGGGAAGTGTACGGTCCCGGACACAACAAGCATTTTTTCCCGGTAACCAGTCAAGAATTACTACAAAATTACCTAAGTTTTGTTTACTTAAGTATGGGTGAAGACCTATTTTCGCTTCGTGGGCAGTTCTGGGGGAGGGCTGCTCTAGCGGGGGGAAACGGTGCCCGAAAACCGGGGACTTTTGCGGGTCGGGGGGGACTCCCACTTTGA
>JBPCNO010000174.1:0-10285 GCA_051001135.1 Acidobacteriaceae bacterium | reverse complement strand
TCGATATCGGAGGTGAGTCTACACGCCCGGGCGCGGTGGCGGAGATCGGCGATGCGGAGGAGCTTGGCAGGGTGCTGCCGGTGATCGAAGGGATTCGCGGGCACAAGCCGGACGCGCTGCTCTCCATCGACACCTATCGGGCGGCTACGGCGCGGGCGGCGGTGATCGCGGGGGCGGAGATCGTGAACGACGTGAGCGGCTTGCTGTGGGACAGCGCAATGGCCTTGACCTGCGCCGGGCTGGGCTGTGGGGTAGTGGCGATGCACACGCGCGGCCGTCCTGCGGAATGGAAGACGCTGCCCAGACTCGGGGACCGCGAGGTGGTGGCGCTGGTGCTGCGGGAGTTAGGAGAGCGCAAGCAGGCGGCGCTCGATGCCGGCATCCGGCGAGAGCGCCTGGTGCTGGATCCGGGCTTCGGTTTCGGCAAGGCGTTCGAGAACAACTACCCGCTGCTGGCGAGGCTCGATGAACTGCGGTCGCTGGGGCAACCGCTGCTGGCGGGCGTCTCACGCAAGGCCTTCCTGGGCAGGACGCTGGGCCGGCGGTATGCGGGTGCAAACGCGCTGCCGCGGGACGTTCCGGCCGATGCGCGCGGTTATGCAACGGTGGCGGCGATCGCCGCGGCCGTGCTGAACGGCGCAGACCTGGTGCGCGTACACGAGGTGAAGCCTGCAGTGGAAGCGGTGGCGATTGCGGATGCGGTGCTGGCGGCGAGCGATTAGATACTGCTAATGCTTCTTGCCGGGAGAGATGCGATTGGCTTCAAAGCTCACAATCTTCCATTGGCCCGAACGGCGGTTGTACACCCGCGTGTATCGATATTCGCCGCTGATGTCGCGATCGCCGTTGGTGCCGGTGACCTCCGCCCGTGAGGTCACGACCGCCGTATCTCCATAGACGCGGACCTTCATGCGGCTGGGATCGAGCTGCGAGATCTTCACGCTTCCGGACCGCTGCACAGCCAGCGCGTCGGCTTTGGTTTCGAGCATGCCGTTGGGCGTGATGCCCAGATAATCGTCGGCCAGCAGACGATCGAAGACGGCCGCGTTGTTCTGGAGCAGGGCTTCACGCCACTCCGATTCCAGGCCTTCGATTTCTTTGCGGAGGTGATCGTCATGATGCGGCAGCGGGAAGATCTTGGCATGAGCCGCGCCCGATGTGCAGGCGCAGAGCAGCAGCACGAGCAGGAGGGGAAACCTCCAGCGTTCACGTACCGGCGCGGGTCGCCCTGCAGAGAGAGGCATAAGCCTATGGATGGTAGTCCGGCTTGAAAGGTACAGTCAAAGAGTTACAGCGAACGGCGTGTTACGAATGGCAAAGTGCTGCGGGCGAAGTTAGACCGCGTGCTCTAGGGCTGCGTTCTCTAGCTCTGCCGTCCGCCACTCCTTAAGGTTGATCTCAGATTACGGCGCTCAAATTTTCGCTGCTCCGCTCCTTCAGCATCTGGTAGAGACCGCCGATCGCGTATTTGCGAAAGTGCTCGCTCGCCCGGTGCGCTTCCTGCGCGGCATGGTCCCGGTACTGCTCGTAGATGAGTACCGTGTCCGGCTCCCCTTCCACAAAGTGCGGGACAAAGATAACGCAGCCCGGCTCCTGGCGCGAGGCCAGCGCCAGTTCGCGGAGCATGTCTGCGACCTGTTCGCGATCTTCATTGGCAAACCGCATCCGCACTGTAAACGTAACCATGAGCCCTCATTCAATCTGTGGTTCGATTCGGTGCTGGGGACAGCAGGCAAGCAAAGTGCAACCCTCTCGCTTGCCTGTGCCAAAGGCTGGAGGTGTATTCACGCGCGAAGCGAGCGCAGGGCCTCCCGAAACGCCGGCAGTTCCATGGTCTGCTCGCGGTCCGGTCCGGTGGAGACCATGCCGATCCGGGCGCCGGACTCCCGCTCGATGAATTCAAGATACGCCCGCGCCAGAGGCGGCAGAGCCTCGTAATCGCGGATGCCCTCGGTGGAAGTCAGCCATCCTTTGAGACGCGTATAGACGGGCTCGATCGACTCAATGCCGCTGATGTCCGCGGGGATGGTGTCGATCGGCTTGCCGTCAATACGGTAGCCGGTGCAGACGGGGATCTCGGCGAGCGTATCCAGAACATCCAGCTTGGTCACCACCAGCCACTCGGTGCCGTTGATCTGGTTGGAGTAGCGGAGCAGCGGCAGATCCAGCCAGCCGCAGCGGCGCGGGCGTCCCGTGACGGCGCCGAACTCCTGCCCGCGGACGCGGAGATCCTCGCCCTGCGCGTCGTGGATCTCGGTAGGGAACGGCCCTTCGCCGACGCGCGTGACATAGGCCTTGGTGACCCCGATGACGGTGCCAATGCGCGTGGGACCCACGCCGGTGCCGATGACCGCGCCGCCGGCGGTGGCCGAGGACGAGGTGACGAAGGGATAGGTGCCGTGGTCGATGTCGAGCATGGTGCCCTGCGCTCCCTCGAACATGACGCTCTTACCGGCGGCGATGGCGCCGTTGAGCAGCGCCGCCGTATCGGTGACATAGGGGCGGATGCGCTCGGCCGCTTCGGCGTACTCCTCGTAGATTTTGGCAGGATCGAGCGGATCGGTGTTGAAGAGCGCGTGGGCGATGGCGTTCTTCTCGCGGCAGGCGTTTTCGATATGGGTCTGGAGCAGTTTCGTATTCAGCAGGTCCACGACGCGCAGGCCGTTGCGGTGCATCTTGTCTTCGTACGCCGGTCCAATGCCGCGGCTGGTGGTGCCGATCTTGGTGCGGCCGGGGGCGCTCTCGCTGGCCAGCTCAATCATGCGGTGATAGGGCAGGATGACCTGGGCGCGGTTGGAGACGAAGAGCTGGCCGCGGGTATGCACGCCCAGCACGTCGAGCTTTTCTACCTCTTTGAGGAAGGCCATGGGGTCCAGTACGACGCCGTTGCCGATCACCGCCTGGCAATCCGGCCGTAGCACGCCGCAGGGAACCAGTTGCAGAATGAATTTCTGCCCGCGAATGATGACCGTGTGACCTGCATTGTGGCCACCGGCATACCGTGCGACCACGGCAAAGCGCTCGGAGAGCAAATCGACGATCTTGCCTTTGCCTTCATCGCCCCACTGGGCGCCGAGTACCACCGCTGTGTTTGCTCGCATCCGTATCTTTCGCTCTCCTGGTCGCACCTATGGCCGCACACTGCACCCGCTTGCGAATCGCTGCGCGGTACTCCCGCTGGAGCGGCTCGCAGAGGAGCGAATCAAACAGGTGGATGCGGTGCGCACGGCTTCGCGCGAGCGGAGCTGCGCGCCAAGGCTGATGATAATACGGGCGGGAGCCTGGAGCCTGTTGGGTCCCGGCTGGCGAGTGTGGGCCAGCCTTGGCCGGACACAGCGTAGCCAATGCGGTAAGCGCGCGCAATGGGAGAATGGAAGAGATATGCCGGAGCTGCCTGAGGTCGAGACGGTCGCGAATGGAGTGAACGAGCGGGTCCGCGGTGACCGCATCGAAGAGGCGTGGTTCGGAGAGAAGCCGGAACCCCTCAAGACCCCTGCCCCGGAGATGGCGGCGGAGTTGGAAGGACGCCGTATCGAAGGCGTGCGGCGCGTGGGCAAGCACATCGTGTTCGATCTCGAGACGCCTGTGGGCCGGGTGCAGGTCCAGTGGATCGTGCATCTGGGAATGACCGGACGGCTGCTGGTCACAGACGCAGAAAGCCCGCGAGCGCCACACACCCATGGAGTGCTGCGGCTCAGCTCCGGGAGGGAGCTGCGGTTTGTGGATGCGCGGCGCTTCGGCCGCATGGCGCTGCATCGGGTCGCTGCTCCCGTGGAGACAGAGCTGGCTGCGAGCGGGGGCGACCGGGCGGGATTTCGCGGGCCCGGGCGAGAGCCGCTGCTGATCGAGCCAAAGGCATTCATCGAGCTCTTCCGCGGCCGGCGCGTGGCCATCAAGGCGGCGCTACTCAACCAGAAGCTGCTGCAGGGCGTGGGCAACATTTATGCGGACGAAAGCCTGTTCCGCGCCGGCATACGACCGCGCAAAGCGGCTGCCCGCCTGACGCGAAAGGAACTGCGGCGACTGCACGCTGCCGTCAACTCCGTACTGCGTACGGCGATCGAACGGGGGGGATCCTCGGTGTCCGATTATGTGGATGCGGCAGGAGCAAAGGGCTTCTTCCAACTGGAGCACCGGGTGTACATGCGTACCGGCCAGCCCTGCCTGGTCTGCGGTACGCCGATCCGGCGTCTGGTGGTGGCGGGGCGCGGAACGCATTACTGCCCGGTGTGCCAAAAGTAGGGCCGGCTTCTATGAAAACCCGGAGAGCGGGCGTCGGAAGGTTGCAGGAATCGGAAGGTATGGAGCGACAGGGCACTCTAAGTGCTTCATTCCAGGTCTCTGGCTATTCGGCACGCGAACTGCAAAGAGGGTATGCAGCCAGCGACGCACGGGGCTCCCGCGTTTGAGAGAGTCCGGCGCAGCACTTCCGGTTCGGCAGAGTGACGTACCCACGGGAACGCACCGCATCCGGGTTTTAATTGAAGCTGCAGCGGTGGGCAGCGTTTCGGGAGGCCAGTGACTGGCCATTATGGAGATAAGCCGCCGGGGCTGGCGGCTTTATTTCTTTCAGCAGAGTGACTTTCGGTATGCTGTCTGCGGCGGGATGGAATTTTTCATCTTGTCTTGCGCATCGGGACGCGGTACTCTAAGTCTTACCTATCGAGCGGCTGACGCCCTCCCCCTAGAAACACCTGCATGACGTGGCATAGCTCGTTCCGTCGCAGTAACGTGTTTTGGAAGAGGGTTCGCCTTTTATCGAGAGTCGAACGTGTTGACGGCGGCAACTTGTTGTAGTGCTGTGCGAGTGTGACGCGCAGACCTCCAAGGTGCGGTATACACCGGCATAGAACGCTGTTGGAAGATCAGACGATTCGTTCCATTACCCCATTGCTCATCGCCGCAAGTTCTCGACGCACTGGCCCTCGCGGCCGTGCTTATCGACCGGCGGTCATATAGGTGGCAAGCTGGGGTCGGTTTCTCGGCATTGCGCTGTGGAGAGTGATGATGCTTCCGGCGGCACGGAAATGTCCGAAGTTAACGCACCATGCAGCACATATTCAGGAAGTGCTATAGATGACAACAGAGCAGAATGAGTCGCCAGTGCCCGAAACGCAGGGGCAAGTGCAGAACTCCACGCAACCGCAGGGACAGGGCGTAGCGCATCGGCGCCGCCGCCGTCGCCGGAACAAGGGACAGACCGGCGCTCCGCAAGCCAAGGCGCAGGCGGGCAATGCGCCGGCAAATGGCCAGAACGCACAACCGGCGCAGACGGCGCCAGCCCAGCGGCCGCCCAAGCAGCAGCAGCCGAAGCGGTTCTTCCCCAAGAGCAATGCCGGGAATGGCAACGGTAACGGGAATTACCCCGGAAATGGCCGTTCCATGCAGAACGGAAGTGGTGGCGGCGCGCGCCGCAAGGGCAAAGGCCGTCGCCAGCAAACCTTTGTGGGTCCCATGGACCACAGCTATCGCGGCGGCGCGAACGGCAATATCGCCGAATCAGGATCGTCCAACGGCAATATGGAATTTCGCGGCATGCCGCATAGCGGCTTCTACGCGGAAGGAGATATGTACGGCGCAGCGCCGGTCGCTCCCGTGCGCGAAGACGCACCGACCAAGATCTATTGCTTTATCGAAGATCTCTTCCTGGTCGCGAAGATCCAGGAGGTCTCGCGCAAGCTCGGCATCAAGATTGGGTTTGTGAAAGCGGACAAGGACATCGTCGCGAGGTTGGCAGAGGGTGGCGAAGATGCGCGCCCGTCGCTGATCGTGTTCGACCTGAACAATGTCGGAGCGAAGCCGCTCTCCCTGATCCCCAAATTGAAGACCAAGTTCAAGCGCGGCACCTCGGTGATCGGCTTCCTGTCGCATCTGCAGGGCGACCTGAAGGTCAAGGCCATCGAAGCCGGCTGCGACATGGTTATGCCGCGTTCGGCCTTCTCACAGAACCTGCCCAACCTTCTGCGCCGCCATGGCATTGAAGAACAGCAGGAAGAGATGGAAGCGATCGAAGCGTAGTCAAGCGCGTCATCTGTATATAGCAACGAAATATAGCAACGAGATATAGCAACGAACGAAAAGCCCGCTTTGAGAGCGGGCTTTTTTGTTGCGCGCGAGCTTCAATGCCAATCAACACGCAGGCTCGACAAACGGCCCAGCGATGACTCGCCGATCAGCCCGGCGGCCAGTGCATAGGGCGGCCACCCAGCAGGTGCAGATGGAGATGGTCGACTGTCTGTCCGCCGTCGGGGCCAGTGTTCATGACAGTGCGGAAGCCGTTGTGCAGCCCCTTCTCCTCGGCGATCTGTTTCGCGAGTGCATGCATGTGGCCGAGCAGCCGCTCGTCCTCCGGAGAGAGGTGGGCGAGTGAAGCGATGTGGTTGCGAGGAATGATGAGCAGGTGCACGGGAGCCTGCGGGTGGATGTCGGTGAAGGCCACGACCGTATCGTCTTCGAAGACCTTCTGCACCGGGATGGAACCAGCGGCGATCTTGCAGAAGAGGCAGTCCATGGAGACAGAGTACATGGGTCCGAGACAAAGCTCTGCGGCTTTCAGTTCCGCGGCCTTCAGTTCCGCAGCTTTCAGTTCTGCGGCCTTCAGTTCTGTGGCTTGGCGAAGTACTTTGGGGCGCGGCCGGGGAGCCATGGATCGTAGCCGCGGGCGAAGGCGCTGCGCGCGGCGATGGATGGATGACTGTAAGTCCAGAAGACCATGAACGGGTTAGGATGGGGCACGTCGAGCGACTCTTCGCCGAGCACCTGGAAGCTGTGCACGGCGGTCTTCCGCGGGTCGGGAACGATGCCGTGGATGATCTCCTGTCCATAGACATCGGCCCGGTGCTCGATGGTGCGGCTGATGGCATTCTGTAGCGGCTCGCCGGCGATGTTGAAGATAGCAAAGACCAGCAGGAAGACGGCCACGGCCGGCCATTCCTCGATGGCGGAGATGCGCCAGCGCGGTCCGAATCTGCGTATCGCCCAATGCACGGCGTGGTAAGCGAGAAAGAGTGCGAGCAGCAGTCCGGCGGCGCCCATCAGCAGTCCGTAGAGGATGTGGCGCAGCACATAGTGTCCAAGCTCATGGCCGAAGATGAAGAGGATCTCGTCGGGGGTTGCTTTCTGGATAGACGTATCCCAAACCACTACGCGCTTCGAGGCTCCGAAGCCGGTGACGTAGGCATTCAGGCCGGTGACCTTTTCACTGGCCTTCATCAGAAACATGCGCGAGGGCGGGATAGTCTCGCCGCTCTTCTGCACCACCTGCTCGAGCTGCCGTACCAACGCTGGATGCGTGCGGGTGAGCGGCTCGAAGTGGTTGAAGAGCGGATCGATGACCAGCGGCACCAGGTAGACGCTGGCCAGCATGAGCGGCAGCGAGAGGAGCCAGAACCACAGCCACCAGCGGCGCGGCGAGCGACGCACGACGGCAAAGAGCAGCGAGAGCACGAAGGCCCCGGCGACGAGAGAGACCAGCAGCCCTTTGGTCCAGTCCCAGAACCAGGCGGGCCAGCGTTCGACCGACAGGTGATAGGTGAGCGCGACGTGGTGGCCGATGAGGTGCAGTGGCAGATCGAGCAGCGAGAGTAACAGCAGCAGCAAGGGCAGGAAGATCCATCCCCGCAGCCACCTGCGCGGTGTGGCGCGCTTTGCGATGCGGCTGAATGCCGCGGCCCAACCGAGGCCGAGCACCAGCAGGAGCGAGACGACGGACCAGACGGTCGAGGCCGCCCAGAGCAGGTTTTCATCCCGGTCGAGCGCTTCCGCTTTAGCAAGTTTCGCGGGCGGCAGGCTGTAGGCGGGCAGATTGTTAGCGTTGGTCTGGACTGTGGACTGGGCTGCTGACTGCGAGGACGGGTTGGACAGCTTCGTGCTTGGCTGAATCTGCAGTGCGTGGGCAGGCAGCGCGGCAGCGATGCATAGCAGAGCGCATGGGAGGAGCAGCCAGAGTGTCATGCGCGAATGGTTCGAACAGTTCGAACGCAGATCGATCGGGGTACCCCCCCTCCCCCTCCCGGGGATATTCTGGCGACAAGGTCTTATGGATGTGTAGCTTAGGTCGCTTATACCGCCGCAAATTTATCAAAACAAAAGACTGCATACAGATTCGTAAAAACAAAGGGCTTAGATGAAAGGGATCATTGGCTTTCCCGCTACGCGGCTCCCGTTCGCATGGTTCTCTATTTCCAGTGTAGAGAATCCCGGGAATTTAGTCCGCCAAGGTTTCCGACGGTGATTGCTTCAACGTTCCCGAAACGCAACACCGCCGCAGAACGCGCGCAGCCCACTGCGGGGATTAGCAAGCCCTCGTCCGAGTAGCGAGGTCTATGGCATCCGTAATCCGATAGTGTGAGAGGGGCCCGGAATTACTTTGGACAGAGCCACCAGCGAGGAGATCGCCCCATACCTGTAAGTGCGCCGCATCGCGCGCCTCGTCCCTGAAACGGACCGGCGGCAGGTGGAGATCGATCAATCAATCCAGAGGATGCAGGCGCGGCGACGCGGCACCTCGCGGATCACTGTCGAAGAACTGCTCTCAGCCCTCGATGAAGGCCGTAAAGGCTGATGCTATTTGTGCTCGGCCCATTTTGTCACAGTCGACTGGACTTTTCAGGATGATTTCGCGGCTGCTTGCGAGACCGTGCCATAGCAGGGTCCATGTCGCAGTTCAAATGGATCAACATAAGCGCGTTTATCGGGACTTATGATTCCCGACCCGACCCCGTTCGATGAGCGCATAGGCCTGAAGGCAACAGTTGAGCCGATTGTCCGGAAGATCATGCTTCGGCCAGGCGGCGAGAAGCCTGTTTTAACCAAGCCTTCGCCGCCAGCCTCAGCCGTATCTCGCGCATGACGATCGTCAAAACGTCTACTTCCTATTTCGCCTGCACTAGCCCCGCAAGAACCGCAGCCACTTTCTCGAGTATCTGGTTCCAGCCTTCCATTTGACCGCTATCTTTCGCGCTCTCCATCGGTTCATTTCCAATGAAGGTAAGCTTGGTCTGGCCGTTTCCGAGATCTTCAAAGATGGTCACGTCGTACGCACCGTCTATAGCCTCATGTTCTATTCCTAATTGCGAAGGGTCGATCTTGTTTCCCTTCGAGTCCGAAAAGTACATGGAAGAGACAATCTTCTCGTGCAGAACAATCTCGAGGTAATCCACCGCATTCCAGAACTCCTGCCCATCCGGCGCCTTCATGCAGAAGAGAGATTTTCCTCCAACGCGAAAATCCATCTGGCAAACGGGCGCAGTAAAGCCCTTCGGTCCGCACCACTGCATCACGTACTGAGGCTCTGTCCACGCCTTCCAAACCAACTCGCGTGGGGCATCAAAAACTCTTGTGACAACCATCCGCTCAATTTCGCTGACCGTGTTTTCTTTCATCTCTGACCTCCTCTTGCTTCATTCGATTTACAACTACATCCAATTTGTCGAAACTCTCTTCCCAGAACCGGCGATAGCTTATCGCCCAGTCACTGACCGTCTTGATCGCCTCTGGTCTAAGCGTGCAGACACTCTCTCGTCCACGCTTTGTCTTGATCACAATGCGCGCCCGCACCAGGTAGGCAATATGCTTTGAAATCATTTGTTGCGAGAGTGCGAACGGCTCCGTCAATCCATGCACAGAGGCAGGACCATGTGAAAGTCGTTCGATCATGGCCCGTCGGGTTGGGTCAGACAGAGCAGTAAATGTTGTATCCAGCTTATCCACAACCAAATGGTAGTGGATTGTCGGGAAATGTCAACTGCTACTTTTTCCGATTCCTGATCACTGTTCGCTGATCTCTATGAACCTGACACTCGCGCTGACCTTATCCACGACGACGAGTGCCGAATCGCCAATGCACTCATCGACACAGGATAAGTAACGGCAAGTCGGCTTCTGAGAAGTAAGAAGGGCTGATCGAGCGGAGCCGGATATGCTGGTGGCGGAGGGTCGCCGCTGACTTTCGCTCGACGTTCTAATCCAGGCGAACGAGGTAGGCTTCGCCTTCGGCGGGTTTGAGGGTGGCGGCGATCTGGGTGGCCTGCTGCTTCTCGTCATGCAGGGGGCGAATGCGGACCCAGTGGCCGGTGGGACCGGTGAACTCGATGACGTTGGCGGATTGGTATTCGTGGCTGAGATGGTCGCGGAGCTTTTCGGCTGCGCCGCCGTTTTTGAATGCGCCGATCTGCACGCACCAGCGGCCGCCGGTCTGGATGGGCGCGGGGACGGCGAAGACGTCGATGCGGACCATGGCGGTTCCGGGCAGATAGACGCCGGTTTCTTTGGCGGAGGCCATGGA
>JBPCNO010000173.1:0-23458 GCA_051001135.1 Acidobacteriaceae bacterium | reverse complement strand
ACATCATCCAACGGTTAGATAAGCAACTCGGCACAGGAACGAACGAACCGTGCTTCGCCACGCCTTCCATGTGGCAACAGCATGTCTACTTCGTGGCGAATGCCGATGTGATCAAAATGTTCGATCTCAACCCGGCCACCGGGAAACTCTCTAACACTCCGGTGGCGAAGGGAACCCACAAATACGAATACCCCGGCGCTCAATCGGTCGTTTCTACCGGTGACAACAAAAAACAGGGCATCCTCTGGACCGATGACTTCGGCGCGGGCACACTGCTGGCGAACGACGCGGTAACACTCAAACAGCTTTATGAGAGTCCACGCCAGGACACCGGCGTGAAATTTACCGTACCCACTGTAGTGAATGGGCATGTCTACGTCGGTTTCAAGTCGAAGATCGTGGCCTTCAGCACGCACTGACACTCGAACACACAACAAAGGCGGAGCGACTATTGCTCGCTCCGCCTTTGCTCATTCGCACCGTAGACTTAGCTGATTTCGAACACGTTCTCGTCCTTGGCCTGCTGCGCCGCGGCCTCGACGATCAGCTTCTTCGCGATGGCGTAGAAGCTGGCCGAGGTAACCGCATCCGGAGCCAGCGCGACGGGCAGTCCGCGGTCGCCACCCTCTCGTATCTTCGGATCCAGTTCCACCGATCCGAGGAATGGGAGCTTGAACTGCTGCGCGGTGCGCTCCACGCCGCCCCGGGAGAAGATATCGACGAGCTCGCCGCAATGCGGGCACGCGAAGTGGCCCATGTTTTCCACGATGCCCAGAATGCCCACGTTGACCTGATGGAACATCTCGAGTGCCTTGCGCGCGTCCTGCAACGAGACGTCGGACGGCGTCGAGATTACGATAGCTCCGGTCAGCGGCACCGTCTGCACCAGCGAGATGACCACGTCACCCGTTCCCGGGGGCAGGTCCACCAGCAGGTAGTCGAGCTCACCCCAGGCCACCTGCTGCAGAAACTGCCGGATGATCTGGTGCAGCATGGGACCGCGCATCATCAACGGCTTATCGCCCGGCGACAAAAAGCCAACCGAGATCAGCTTGACGCCATGCGCCTCCAGCGGCTCGATGCGATTGCCCTCGAGCACCCGCGGCTGCGCCGAAGCGCCCATCATCAGCGGCACATTGGGCCCGTAGATGTCGGCATCGATTAACCCCACCTTGTGCCCCAGCTTCGCCAGCGCAATCGCCAGGTTGACCGCGAGAGTCGTTTTGCCCACGCCACCCTTCCCTGATCCGATGGCGATGATCGCGTTCACACCCGGCAGCGACTGCGGCTGCGGAGCCTGTGGTCCATGCGTTCCCATAACTCCTCCTGATTGCAGCTTCCGGCTGAAAGCTGCTGTTCCAGCTAAAAGCTGCTCTTCCCCGGTCGTACGGTGCCAGCCAGCACCGGATCTGCCGGCCCTTTGGCGCGCTTCCGTTCGAGTTCCCGCTGACGCAGTTCGCGGCGACGTCCGGCATCTTCGTAGTGGCGTTGTTCTTCTTCCGTCTCCGGCTGCAGCTTCGGCACCGGCACGCGGCGCCCCTGAATGTCCACGGCAACAAACGTCAGATACGCGGAAGCAACGTGGCGATGAATGCCGGCGATAGTGTTCTCCACCCACACCTTCACGCCCACTTCCATGGAGGTGTTGAAGGCCCGGTTCAACGATGATTTCAGGATCAGCAGATCGCCCACATGCACCGGCGCGATGAAGTCGATGTGGTCCATCGACGCCGTCACCACGTGCGTGCGGGCATGGCGATAGGCGGCCATCGCGGCCACCAGATCGATGAAGTGCATCAGGCGTCCGCCCAGCAGATTGCCGAGGGTGTTGGCGTCGTTGGGCAGAATCAGCTCGGTCATCTCCGACTGCGAGTCGACCACCGTGCGCACCGGTAGATGGCTGACGAAATCCATTGTGTCTTTGACGGATCCTTCTCTTTCCAGATGTTGAATCTTGGCTGGAATTTGACGCAACCCGCATGGGGCAGTAGGCCCTTCGCCGCTGGAGATGCTCCTCCGCAAGGACGCGGCCGTACTCTTCAGTGTCAGTCATTGCCGTCCGGGACGCAAATGGCGGAGGGCGCGTGCCAGCGGGTCAGTCTCCGTAAGTGCCAGTCACCTACGGCTTCACTCTGGTTTGATCGGTGATCCAGTTCGTCTCCCAGGTCCTCCCCCCATCGGCAGAAAACGACTGCTCAAAGTGTGCCGAATTCGGAGTGATCTCCGACCAGAGGAATCGAACATAGATCGCTCTGCCCTGATAGTCTTCCTGGTCATAGAACTCGCCGCGGCCATTGTTGAACTGACCGACCATAGGGGTGACGGGAATGCCGAGATTTCCCTGGGCCGCACTGCCCCAGTAAAGGCTCCACTGATGCGACTGGGGATTGTACAGGCGCAGAGTCAGACCTTCGATGTGGCCTGAAGGGCCATCGGTCTCGAATTCCTCCAGATTGGCGCGGCCATCCCAGACTTTCCGCGTAACGGAAGTGCCGTCAAAATCAACCCAGGTAGCGGAGCCCGTGAGCGGATGCAGCCGTTTCTTAAGGTGGATCTTCCATGTGCCAATCTCGAAGTCGAAATCGTGCTGACCGTCGGGTTGCGCGGCGTCGTTGCCAAGCGCCGGCTTCACATTGCCTGGCGGTTCCTGACTCGGAGCGGGGAGGGGAGACGCAAACAAAGATGCGGTGCAGAGTACGCAGAGCGCGAGCCCAGATTGAAGTGGCTTCATGTGCAGACCTCACAATGTCGTTGTGATCCCGTTGTAGGCACAAAATATTGAGACAGAGTGGTCAGCCGCAATAGCCACTCGCAGTGGATATGATATAGCCACTTTCCGGCTCTACTCGTTCTGGCGTGGGCCGCAGAAAAGCCCATCCTTCCCCCACGGCATACACTGGAACGTCGCCCATGCCGGTAGACCGGCAAACACAGGGCTACATGCACAACACACTCCGGGGAGATCCTCATATGGACAAGATTGCAATGTTGAACGATATCCTCGCGCAGAACCCGGCCGACGCCTTTGCACGCTACGGGCTCGCGCTGGAGTACGCCAACCAGGGCCAGACCGATACCGCCTTCGGCCAG
Source organism: Acidobacteriaceae bacterium (assembly GCA_051001135.1). Lineage (GTDB taxonomy): Bacteria > Acidobacteriota > Terriglobia > Terriglobales > Acidobacteriaceae > CAWHMN01. The sequence continues at coordinate 20,368 of JBPCNO010000173.1, read as the reverse complement.
TTCAATCAGTTGCTGGCGGCGCACCCGGATTATGTTGCCGGCTACCAGATGTCCGGGCAGTTGCTCTTCAAGGCGGGTCGTTTCGAAGAGGCGAAGCAGCGCCTGGAGGACGGCATCGCCAGCGCCAATCGTACCGGCAACGCGCATGCCCGCGCGGAGATGGAAGCGCTGCTGGATGAGATCGAAATTTAGCTCTGCGCTCATCCATCATTCGCCGAAAACCTGTGGACATAGCCAATGCTCTTTTACGAGTGGCGGCGCCATCCACCGGAAAACAGTATCAAATAGCACTGATGAACAGATGTGACATTCCCGCGAACCTGATGACCGGCGCATGAAGATTCCGCTGTTTCCGCTGGACACTGTGCTCTTCCCCGGGGCCCCGCTGCCTCTGCACATCTTCGAAGACCGATACCGGGAGATGATCCGCCTCTGCATCGCACAGGAGAGGCCCTTCGGCGTGGTGCGGGCGCAGCGCGAGGGTCTGGCAGTCGTCGGTTGCACCGCTATCGTAGTCCGCGTGCTGCACCAGTATGCCGACGGCCGCTCCGATATTCTGACGCAAGGCGTCGAGCGCTTCGAGATCGAGCAACTGGACGACTCCTACAGCTACCTGCAGGCTGAAGTCGACTTCCTTCCGGACACCGGCGGCGTCGCGCCGCGCTCTGCCCGAGAGGAGTGCATGGCACTTCATTTTGAGGCGCTGGAACTGTTGGGAGCGGTTGAGCCCAGCCTTAGTCTCAACCTCGACGAACCCATCTCCTACCTGCTGGCCGCCACGCTGCCCTCAGACCTGACCTTTCAGCAGGAGCTGTTGACTACACGTTCCGATGCCGAACGCACTCAGCGGCTGCTCACCTACTATCGCGCGATGCTTCCCAAATTGCGGCGCGGCGTGCAGGCCAGCCAGCGCGCCGCGACCAATGGCCACGTCATGTAGTCACGCAGTACGCCCGCGTGCCGCGCCGCAACCGATCCCCGGCGTACAGTAAATAACAAGGCGCTCGCCGAGCAGGCCAGCGCAGCGAGGAGTCCAGTTGATGCCGCAGCAAAACCCCGCCACAGCTACGCAGGCCCCATCCACGCAGGCCCCATCCGCACGCCCCGCAACCCTCGGCGCTCTGCGCGCACATGCAGATTACTCTCCATCGCGACTCGCCCGCGGCGTCAAAGACGAGTTGCGCGAGAACCTCATCCGCTGCTTGCAGGATCGGCAGCCGATCTTCCCCGGCATCATCGGCGTTGACGACACGGTCGTACCGCAGATCGTCAACGCCGTCCTCTCCCGGCAAAACTTTATCCTGCTCGGTCTGCGCGGACAGGCGAAGAGCCGCATTCTGCGCGCGCTGACGGACCTGCTGGATGAGCAACTTCCCTACATCGCCGGCTGCGAGATACGCGACAACCCGTATCACCCGCTGTGCAAGCGCTGCCGCGCCCTGGTCGCTCGCGATGGCGAGAACACCCCCATCGCCTGGCTCAGCCGCGATGCGCGTTACGTGGAAAAGCTGGCGACGCCGGATGTGACCGTCGCTGACCTGATCGGCGATCTCGATCCCATCAAAGCCGCGCGCAGTGGGGAGGACCTCTCGAGCGAACTCACCATGCACTACGGCCTGCTGCCCCGCGCCAACCGCGGCATCTTCGCCATCAACGAACTGCCCGACCTCGCCGGGAAGATCCAGGTTGCGCTGTTCAACATCATGCAGGAAGGCGATGTGCAGATTAAGGGCTATCCGGTGCGCCTGGAACTCGACGTCGCGCTGGTCTTCAGCGCCAATCCCGAGGACTACACCGCTCGCGGCAAGATCGTCACTCCGCTCAAGGACCGCATCGGTTCGGAGATCCGCACGCACTATCCGCAGACGGTCGAAGAAGGCATCACCATCACTACGCAGGAGTGCTGGAGCGATCGCGGCTGCCTGACCACGGAGATTGCGCCATGGGTGCGCGAGATCGTGGAGCAGATTGCCTTCGCCGCGCGCGAGGACAAGAAGGTAGATAAGCGCTCCGGCGTGAGCCAGCGCCTGCCCATCGCCACCATGGAGCTTGCCGTATCGAACGCCGAGCGGCGTGCCCTGTTGCACGGCGAATCGCTGGTCTATCCGCGCGTCGGCGACATCTACGCCGCGCTGCCCGGCATTACCGGCAAGATCGAATTGGAGTACGAAGGCGAGATGCGCGGCGCCGACATCGTCGTGCGCGAACTCATTCGCGTCGCTATCGCCAAGGTCTACGACACCTACCTGGAAGACACGAACACGCAGCAGATCGAGCAGTGGTTCAATCTGGGCGGCGCGGTCAAGATCGAAGACGACCATTCCGCCGCCGACACGCTGAGCGAGCTCAGGCAGATTCAGGGTCTCTTTGAGAAGCTGGCGCCGCTCGGAGTGAAGCCGAAGGACGCGCCGGAGAAGATCGTCGCTGCCGCCGAGTTTCTACTGGAGGGACTGTACGCGCACAAACGCCTTAGCCGGAGTGAAGAGCGCGGCTTTACCGCGCAGGAACACGCCAAGAACCGAGCCGAACGGTCCACCGAAGAGCGCGAGTACGAGCAGTGGCAGCAACGGCGCTCCAGCAAACAACGCAGCGGCCTGAATTAGGCGCAGCGGCTGAACGAAGCATCCCCCGGCATCCGGAGCGCGCTTACAAGCGTCGCGCACGCACCGCTGCCGCAAGCTCATCGAGCAGCGTGCGCGTCTCTTCCCAGCCGATACACGCATCCGTCGCGCTCACGCCGTACTCCGGAGGCTTCCCTGCGACCAGCTTCTGCGCGCCGGGCTTCAGGTTGCTCTCGAGCATCACGCCGATGATGCGTCCGTCGCCCGCTGCGATCTGTCCGGCAACGTTGCGGCACACCAGCCCCTGCCGGGTGTGGTCTTTGCGACTGTTCGCATGGCTGCAGTCGATCATGATGCGCGGCGTCAATCCGGCCTCTTCCGTCTCCCTGCAGGTGGCCGCCACCGCATCGGCGCTATAGTTCACCGTGTACCGGCCGCCGCGAAGAATGACGTGGCAGTCGGGATTTCCGGTGGTGGCGAAGATGGCCGCCTGCCCCGCCTTGGTGTGGCCCAGAAACGTGTGCGGATGGTTGGCCGACAGCACGGCTTCAACCGCAATCTGCGTGTTGCCGGAGGTGCCGTTCTTGAAGCCGACCGGGCAGGAGAGGCCGGAGACAAGCTGGCGATGCAACTGGCTCTCCGTGGTGCGCGCCCCGATGGCGCCCCAACTCACCAGGTCGGCCACATACTGCGGCGAGATGATGTCCAGAAACTCCGTGCCCGCGGGCACGCCCATCTCCGCCAGGTCCAGCAGAAGACGGCGCGCCAGACGCAAGCCGTCGTTGATCCTGAACGATTGATCGAGGAAAGGATCGTTGATCAGGCCCTTCCAGCCCACCGTGGTGCGCGGCTTTTCAAAGTACACGCGCATCACAATGTGGAGTTCGCCGGCGTTCGCATCCATGGCTTGCTTGAGCAGGCCCGCGTATTCGAGGGCGGCCTTGGTGTCGTGGATGGAGCACGGCCCCACTACCACCAGGAGACGCGAATCCCTGCCTTCGAGGATCTCGCGAATGGAACTGCGGGCCTGATGGACGGTCGCCGATGCCGTCTCGGTGATCGGCAGTTCTTCCTCGAGCAGGCCCGGGGGAAGCACGACCTGGGTCCATTTGATCCGGAGATTGTCTGTGGGGTAAAGCATCGCGCTTCTCGCCATAGTATCGGAGTCGGAAACGCCGCCCATGGATCGCTCCTCCGTCGCCTCCGTCGCCTCCGTCGCCCGCATCGCCCCGGGGCCAGCCTCCGTGCCAGCCCGGCCTTCGGCTGCCATAACCTCCGTCTCACATTCCACTGAAGCGGTATTCATGCGTTCTCTCCTGACCAAGCAAAAGGGCCGCGACGTTTGTCGCGGCCCTGGGTGTGAATGCGCTTTCTATGGTGACTTCAAACTGGGAAGTACGCGCACACCGCCGGGGCCGCCACTGGGTACCAGTAGCAGTAAGCAAAGCTAAATCGGCTGGATGCGCTGTACATATTGAGAACCAGCTTACACCATTGCCCGCCCGATGCAAGCGGCCTGCGGAGTGCGGACATCACAAAAATTCCGCAGGCAAAGTTCCAGACGGAACGCGGCCGCCCAACAGCGCGCTGCGCCTCGCTACCAGAGCAGCTTCAGACCGAACTGAACCTGACGAGAGGACGTTGAGGTGCTGGTAATCAGGCCGGCGGTGGGCGAAACTCCCGACGGCGTGAACGCGATTGCGTTTGGCGTGTTGAAGTTGGCTCGATTCAGCACATTGAAGAACTCCGCACGAAACTGTAGTGCCGCGCGCTCGCGCAATTGCATGTCTTTCAGGAACGAGAGATCCCAGGTAGCGAGACCCGGCCCGATCAGAGTATCTCTGCCAAGATTTCCGTAGAAGCCGCTGTTGTTGGGCGGAGCAAGAAAGGCGGCAGGATCGAACCACTGGGATGGCCGCCCCAGGATGACTCGGCCGCGGAAGTTCGGATTGATAAAGGGGCGCACGGGATTGCGAGTATCGCCGTTATTCGAAGGGTTGTAGCTGAGCTGCGGAGTGAATGGAAATCCGCCTTGCAGCGTTGCGATGGTATTCACATTCCAGCCACTCACCAGCGTATTCACCAGGCCTGATGCATTGCCGGCGAAGCGAGCGCCGCGGCCGAACGGCAGAGCATACACCTCGCTGATCACAGCCACATTTCTGACATCGAAGTTCGCGAGCCCTCGATCGGAACGCAAGTTGAATGGGTTGGAGGCGAGAGCGGGCTCTCCGCCTGAAGTCGTGGAGTTCACCGAGTCGCCATCGTCGATCGTCTTGGACCAGGTGTATACGCCACGCACAGCGAGGCCGCCGCTGAAGCGATGGTTGATGTCCACTTGCAGCGCGTGGTACGAGCTATCACCCCGCGAAAAGTATGTCCACGTATTCGCAAGCAAAGGATTGGCGCGCGTTGCAGTTGGCACGTAGTAGCTGCCGGCCGGGACAGGAGTATTCGCCAAACCCGCAGGGAAATTGCCCGGGTAGTTTGCCGGACACGGAGCGGCGGGACAAATGACAGGAAAGGGCTCATTCGCATCGATGCCGATGATCTCGTGGTAGCCGTGTGAGCCCACATAGCCGAGAGTGAACACAGTATTCGCGGTCAGCTCTTGTTGAAGCCGCAGAGACCAGGAGATCAGCGTCGGCGTTCGCAGGTCCGGCTGCACTCCGCCCGGAACCAGCTTGGCAGTGGGGGGCACGGCGGTACTGGTGATGATCGGCAGTTGGGACGTTTTGGCATTGGGAAGGCTGTATGTGGGATTGAATGGCGCATTCTGATCCGTACGGTAGCCGAGGGCATCCTGCAGGTCGTTGTAGAGTCCGAATCCCGCATTGATCACTGTGTTCCTCGCGCCGCTGTTCTTAACCCCGCTGAAGGGGCTCCACGCGATGCCTATTCGCGGTTCCGGGAGAAACTTTGCGTGATTCACTGTGAATACAGAATCCGACACGCGCGGCTGACTGGAGATCACGCCGTTCGTATAGGTGTAGTTCGCCGCCCGCCCGTCCGCCTCGTTCCAACCCGAGCTCGACTCACCACGGAACCCGAGCGTTGCCGTCAGCCGTGAGCCGAATCGAATGCTGTCTTGCACATACCAGGAGCCAAACCACGAGCGCCAGTTCATCTCCGATGGCGCCGGATCATATAGCAGAGAGCCCGCGACTCCCTGAAGCAGAGTCTGCAGGCTCGTGAAGGTAGCCTGCCCGTATTGGCTGAGCGCAAGCGTTTCGTTCGACTGGAACCGCTGCAGCCAAGCTCCCGCAGTGATTTGGTTGCGCCCTTTAGCCCGAGAGACACGATCTTCATAGGTGAACAGGTTCCGAGCTACGCTCAGGTTGCTTCCGTTGTTGCTCCCGGCCAGCCCGAGCTGCGCGGTCGGATTCGAAGCAGCGCTGCCGCCCACAACAATAGCGCCCACCGGACGCCCCGCCAGGAAGCCAGGAAGTGAAGCCGCGGGCGTGCCCGGAGTCGGCTCACCGGTAAAGAAGTAGGCTGCTCGCGAATACCCGATCGTCGCCTGATTGAGCAGCGCCGGTGAGAACACGTGGGTCTCGGCCAGGCTGGCAACCTGCTCCCGTAGACTCTCGTCATCGGCACTGTACTCATTCGTGCTGGTGGGGGTGAAAGCGGCACTATCGTCGATGGTGTAGACCGCGTTCAGCGTGTCTTTCTGGGAGAAGACGCGATCCACTCTTGCAGTTCCAAAATCGTCGCGAATCGTCTGCAGAGGACTGTTCAACGCTTCGGAGATGCCGCCAAAATCCGGTGCGTTGGGGGTGGGAACGGGCCACGCTGAAATCAAGGGCGAGACTCCGACAAAGACCAATCCGGACGAGGGACACGGGTTGGGCGTTGGCTGAACGATCTTGCAGGGGAGATAGCCGTTCCGGGCATTGTTGTCCGGCACCAGATCGACGCCAGTTTGATGGAGATGCTGCGTGAGCCCCTCGAAGTTGACGAATCCAAAGGTCTTGTCTTTCTGAATGGGACCCCCGACAGCGCCGCCAAACTGATTGCGCTGAAAGCCGGGGACGGTATCGCCATCGAAGTAATTGCGGGCATCCAGAACGTTGTTCCTCAGGAATTCATACGCGGAGCCGTGAACCTCGTTGCTCCCGCCCTGCGTCACGATCACCACCTGGGCGCCAGGCCGCTTTCCATACTCAGCGCTATAGGTATTGCGGAGTACGTTGAACTCGCGCACCGCGTCCACGCCAAGCAGTTGCTGGCTCACTCCGCCTGGCTGCATGTTGTTTTCAGCAGCGCCTGTGAATTCTATGCCGTTCAGCTGAAACAGATTCTGCTGCGGACGATTGCCCGAGACCACGAAGTTATTGCCCACGGTGGAGTTGGAGACACCAATCCCACCGGTCTTTGTCGATGTGAAATTCACCACGCCGGGGTTCAGAGTAAGCAAGAGATCGTAGCTGCGCCCATTCAGGGGAAGGCTCTTGATCTGCTCTCCACCTACCAGGCCGGAGATGTCCGCGGTGGTCGTACTGACAATCGGCGCATCTTCACGCACCGTGACCTGCTGACTCACATTGCCGGGGTGGAGGCGAAAATCTACCGTGGCATCCTGACCCACAACAAGATGGATGCCCGTGCGGACCTCCTTGCTGAAGCCCTGCTTCAGTGCGGAGACCTGGTAGTTGCCAACCCCCAGAGAACGCAGCTCGTATCTTCCCGCGGAATCCGTGACTGTGGTGCGCTCCAGACCCAGTTCCGCGCTCTTCGCGCTGACTCTGGCCGATGCAACACTTGCTCCTGTCTGGTCGGCCACAGTCCCGGATAGCCCCGCCGACACCTGGGCCGAAACCGGAAAAATTGAGAGAAGAGCCAGCAGCGGCGCGGCCGCCATCGGGAAGAGCGGAAAGAGAAGTCTGATCGAAGGCTTCATACATGCGAAAGTATCCGAATTGCGGCCGATTTTGCGAGTCATCTATACGTTTCGCTATATGAATCGCGAGGTCTGCGTGCGGGCAGCTCAACCCGCATCGGCGACCACACGCGCAGCATCCAAATGGCCGAGCATCCAATGAACGTGCACGACCTGAGCAGGACGTGCTCTCCATCCACTCAACCATTTCACTGCACTCCTGAGGAAGAACCCATGCAACTGCAGGACCTGAAAGGCAAGACCGCCATCGTGACCGGCGCATCCAGCGGCATCGGGCAGGCGGCTGCTCGTCTCCTCGTCGATGAAGGCGTTCGCGTCATCCTGACAGCGCGCCGCAAAGAGCGGCTCGATGCGCTGGCCGGCGAGTTGGGTGAAAACGCGATCGTCGTTCCCGCCGATCTTGGCGATCCCGCGCAGGTTGCATCGCTCTTCGCTGCTGCGCGGAAGCACTTCGACGGCAGCCTCGATCTTCTGTTCAACAACGCCGGCCTGGGCTACAACGGTATGTTCGAGACCAGCAAGGCGGAGGAGTGGGAGAAGACCATCGACGCCAATCTATACGGCGTGCTGCGCTGCACCCAGGCGGCCATTCCCATGCTGCGCGGCCGCGCCGGAGCCATGATCTCCACGGTCTCGAGCGTAGGCGGCCTCTACGGCATGGCCGGCTGGTCCGTCTACAACGCCACCAAGTGGGCGGTTCTCGGCTTCTGCGATGCCATCCGCAAAGAGCTTGGTCCGGAGAGCATTCGCGTCTCGGTGATCGAGCCCGGCTCCGTCTGGACGGAGTGGGGCTTCAACGTCGATGCCGACGCCATGCGCGAACGCCGCGAGAAGGTCGATGCGCTGCAGGCGGAGGACATCGCCCGCGCGCTGGTCTACACCTTTGCGCAGCCGGCGAACGTCAATGTACAGGAAGTGCGCGTGCAGCCGGTCAAGCAGATCCAGCCGTAAAACAACACAAGCTGCAGCCGGATTGCGACCCAACTGGCCTCGCTGGCCTGGAAGGACTACCGTAAAGCCATGAAGCGCGTCCGCTACACCAAATACAACGGTGACCTGGCCTCCGAGATGGAGATGGATGACCTGCTGAAGGCGCTCTCCGACTATCTGCTCGACTCCGGCTTTCAGGATCCCTTCTCGCGCTTCGCCGAACTCGACGGCGACCACAGCATGGACAACCTGCGCGAGGCGATTCGCCAGGCGCTCGAATCCGGCGAACTCTTCGACGAAGAGACGCAGCAGCAGGTGGACCAGATGTCTCCCGACCAAATGGAGCAGCTCATCGAGCAACTGCTCGAACGCATGCAGCAGGAGAACTACATCTCCGTCGATGCGCCGCACGACCCATCGCGCGCCGCGCAAACACCCGGCCATACCGGCGAGGCCCAGAGCGAAACCCAGACGGAGGCTCGCTTCGAGGTAACGGACAAGAGTCTCGATTTCCTGGGATTCAAGACGCTGCGTGATCTTCTCGGCTCGCTGGGAAAATCCAGCTACGGACGTCACGACACGCGCCACGAAGCCACAGGCATCGAGACCAGCGGCGCCTCCAAGCCCTACGAATTCGGCGACGTGCTGAACCTTGACGTCACTGCGACGCTCAGCGCGGCTATCTCGCGCGAGGGCCTCTCGCTCCCGCTGGCGATCGAATATCGCGACCTGCACGTGCATCAATCGGAGTACCAGAGCTCCTGCGCCACTGTGCTGATGCTGGACTGCTCGCACTCCATGATCCTGTACGGCGAAGACCGCTTCACCCCGGCCAAGAAAGTGGCCATGGCGCTGTCGCATCTCATCCGCACGCAATATCCGGGTGACTCGCTCTCGCTGGTGCTCTTCCACGACTCCGCCGAGGAGATGCCCGTCTCGCAGATTGCGCGCGTCAAGGTCGGCCCTTACTACACCAACACGCGCGAAGGTCTGCGCGTGGCGCAGCGCGTGCTCGACCGCCAGCGCAAAGACATGAAGCAGATCGTCATGATCACCGATGGCAAGCCCTCCGCGCTTACGCTGCCGGACGGCCGCATCTACAAGAACGCCTTCGGCCTCGATCCCCTCGTCATCTCCGAGACGCTCGAAGAGGTGAACCGCTGCAAGCGCAAGAACATCATGGTGAATACCTTCATGCTCGCGCAGGATTTCGGCCTGGTGCAGTTCGTGCAGAAGGTCACGCAGATGTGCCGCGGCAAGGCCTACTTCACCACCCCAGCTCGGCTGGGCGAGTACGTCATGATGGACTATATGCAGCGCAAGATGAAGACCATCCATTAGCGCTCAGTGCGTCTTCTCCTCTGCCATGGCAACGAAATCTGCGCGCAGCGCGAAGCGAAATCAGCGAGCATCCCCACAACAGCCGGTGCACCACGGCTTCCGGGGATGGTGCGCAACGCATCCGCGGCTGCTATTTGGTCTGCTTAGCGCCGTCTGGGTGTTGCTGCTCTACCGCAATGCACTGCTCTCTCCCTTCGTCTATGACGACATTAGTCAGGTGCAGCAAAACCCGGCTCTGCTCTCCTGGGCAGGCGTGCTGCGCTACTGGTCGCATGCTGTGCCATTCACCAGCACGTTTCTCGGGAGCGGCGGATCCTACTATCGGCCGATCTACTGGCTCAGCCTGGGTGTGGATCGCGCGCTCTGGGGCATTCATGCCCCGGGGTTCCACTTCACCAACCTGGCGGTGCATTGGGCCAACGGGCTGCTCGTCTTTCTGCTCTGGCGCGAGCTGCGCGTTTCTTTACTGATCTCCGCCGCGGCGTCGCTGCTGTGGTTGTGCCTGCCTATCAATTCGGAGGTGGTGATCTGGATCGCCGCGCGCGCCTACTCGCTCATGGCATGTGCGCTGCTGCTCGGTCTGCTGTGCGCCGAGTGGTACCTGCGCGCGCGCAAGCCCCTCGCTCTGGCCTGTTATTTTGTCGCGGGACTCTGCGCGCTGCTGGCGCATGAAGAGGGCATCCTGCTCCTGCCGCTCACACTGCTGCTCCCGCATTTCTTTCCTACAGATCACCTGGAACGTGCGCCCCGTCGGGCCTTTCTGCCACTCTGCGCAACCGGCATCGGCGCAGCGGCGGTGTACTTCCTGTTGCGGCATGCTGCTGGCGGCAAGTCCGGCCCGGGATCGTCGTCGCTGCTAACCATCGGACTCGCGTTTCTGAAGTATCTGCAGTGGATGGTGCTTCCCGTCCGCATGAGCGTCGAGCGATCCACCGATCTGCCCGTCAGCCGCATCTCGTTTCCGGCGGTCGGCGCCATTCTTCTTGTGCTGTTGCTGCTCGGTGTAATCGTATGGCTGCGCTATCGCTCGCGCGAAGCCGCCACGGGCCTGCTGTGGATGTGCCTTGCGCTTCTGCCGTTTTGCGGCATTGTCTTTATCTATCAGGGAATGGCCGAACGCTTCGACTACGTGGCGTCGCTCGGATTCGCGCTCGCGATTGCGGCGCTCGCCTACCGGGAGCGGGGACACTGGCGGGATCTGGTTCTGGGCTGCGTCGTGCTCTGGGCCTTGTGGGGCGTGTGGAGGCTCGAGGCGCGGGTCGACGCTTGGCGCGATCCGGCGACGTTGTATGAAGCGTCGTTGAAGGCGACGCCGCGCAGTGTGGGCATGCTGGTCAATCTGGGTGATATCTACCTGCAACGCGGAGACACCGGACCGGCCAAGGACGCGTACGAGCGAGCCCTATCTCTCCGGCCGGATTACATTGGAGCGATGATCAATCTGGGCGCCGTGTATCAGCAGATGGGCGATCGCGCGGCCGCTGCGCGCGAGTACCAGCGGGCTATCTCGCTTGCTCCGGCAGAGGAGGGCGCCTATGCCAATCTCGGCGCGTTGCTCTTTGCGGAAGGAAAGGCAGACCAAGCGATTCAGCAATTCACCAAGGCGACGGAGTTGAACCCTTCCGATGCCACGGCGTATTACGATCTGGGCGCAATCTATCAGAACCTCGGCCAACGCGATCAGGCTATCCGCATGTATCAGAAGGTGCTCGCGCTCCGGCCGAACGATCCGGAGACGCTGGCCAATCTGGCGCGCCTGCGGGGCGGCAAGTGACGCTTACTCGAAGTCCTCGGCGGTAAGCAGCAGTGTGTTTCCCAACGCGTCGATCTCGCCCAGGCTCTTGCCCGCGATGCCCTGCAGATCGCCATACATGCCGGCCGTGGCGTCGATGACCGTCCGGATCTGCTCTTCCCGCTTGGCCCACTGCTTGGTCATCATCTTGCGCTCCCGGTTCAGGTCGTCCTGCATGTCAGAGAACTTCTCGACGATGGATTCCACGCGATGCTTGAAGCGCGGACCGGTGAGGTAGGTGTAGACCTGCTGCACCTTGGTCTCCTGCCCTTCGCCGGCGCGCCGCGCCTGCGCAATCTGCAGCAGCGCCTGCCGCAGCGAAACGGCAACCGGCATCATGCAGCTCAGGCTGGAGATCCAGACGCCATCAAGATGGTCGAAGTGCGTGACCTCTTTGGGCAGTGTCTGCGAGACGATCACCGCCATCTCCGCGCCGGCCGACCGCTGGTCGGAGCGAAGCTTGGAGAGCCAGCCCTCCTGCCAGTTGCGGGTGCGCTTCAACTCCCACAAAATGCTGCCGCATGCTTCGCCGGTGTTGTCGCGTACAGTGTGCAGTACATCCCCGCCGAACTCACCCTTGGCGACGGGCTCGATCAGGTCCAGGGGAAAGCGCGCACGCAGTTGCTGCTCCAGCGCTAACTCCAGCACCTCGCCCTGGGCCTGTTGCGAGCCCTGCTCGGCCTTGCGCTTCAGCTCGTCGATCTGTTTGCTGAGCGCACCGATCTGGTTTTCGCGATCCCTCACCTTGAGCTCGAGCGCATCTTCCGCCTCCCGCTTCGCGCTGAGCCGAACCTCCGCAAGACCGCTTTGCACGCCGCGCTCGATCTGCAAAGTGAGCTCCCGCCTGGCATCTTCCAGTTCCTGCTCCTTGCGGATGAACGCGGCCTCGGCTTCCTGCGCGGTCTTGAGCCTGGCGTTGAGATCGGCCAGCCGCGTGTCGCGCTCCTGGAGCGTCTCGGCCTGCTTTGCGAGCTGCTCCTGCACCTGCTGGTGCGCGCGTTCGCCCTCGTCTGCAATAATTTTCTGCCGCTCGGCTTCAAGGCGTTGAGCGAGCCGGGCAGCCACCTGCGCGTCCAGGTTGCCCTGCTCGATCTCCAGCTTAGCGGCCCGCGCCTGGAGGGCTTGTTCGCGGCAATCGATCTCCGCCGATTGCGCACGAAGCTTCTGCTCGTACACGGCGCTGACCTTGGCCACGAGCGGCGCCGCCAGTGACTCCGTGAGCCTCACCTCAGTACCGCACTTGGGACACGTGATGGTGCCTTCAGCCATTCTGGACCCCTCTTCTTTCCGGAGTATAAGCGGCGAACAAACGAGGAAAACGGGGACGCACTGTGGAGGGCTCATCCTGAGATACGGAGGTCCGGATCTCGCAGCTACGCCGGCTCTCGCAGTTACCCAGGGCCTCGCAGCTTCAGAGTGGCCCAAACTCGTGCTGCTGCAGCCGTTTAGCTCTGAGGCGACAGGCAGCCGAAGCGACCGAAAGGAAGGCGTCGACAACCGTGGGCGAATCGGAGTAATGTTGCAGTCGCATCCGTCTGGAGACGTTCCCAGGCAAGGAGGCGATCATGGTTAGCCTGCGGCGCAACCGGTTCTCAACCCGGCGCACTTGGCTCGTACTTACCGTTCTGATTGGCGCGTCCACGTTCCTCGCATTCGCAAAGACCCCCCCCAAGCCTCTTCCCCCTGATCCGGCGACACTCTTCCTTCCGCAGGAGCCACAGGCGGCGCAGGTCTCCTATGCATATACGCTCTCGCCGGAGGAGCAAGGCGATATCTTCATGGCGCGAGGCAGCTATGTGGCCGCCATCGATGCCTATCAGCACGGGTCGCTCCGGTCGCCTGTGCTCTGGAACAAGATCGGCATTGCGTACCACCATCTCTTCGCGCTGGAGGAGGCCAGCAAAGACTACAAGATGGCGCTCTCGCTGAATCCCCACTATGCCGACGCGCTCAACAACCTGGCAGCCGTGTATCACGGCAAGGGGGATTACGGAAAGGCAGTGCACACCTACAAGAAGGCGCTCAAGTACGCTCCGCGTAACGCCATCACGTACTGTAACCTGGGCACCTCCTACTTCGCTGAAAAGAAGTACAAGCAAGGCATCAAGGAGTATCAGAAGGCGTTCGCGCTTGACCCCGAAGTCTTCAACCCCGACGCCGCCGCGAAGATTGAGGAGAGCAGTTCGCGCCAGCAACGCGTCGCCATCAACTACTATCTGGCCAAGACCTACGCCACCGCCGGCAAGAAGGACCAGGCTCTCGCGTGCCTGCGCAAAGCGCTGGATGCCGGCTTCAACGACCGCAAACGCTTGATGGAAGACAAGGATTTCGCAGTGCTCCGGACGACCCCGGAGTTTCATAAGCTGATGGTCGAACAGCACCTGGACTAGCAGCGCTGACTAGAAGCGCGGAGGTTCGGCTGGCCGTCGTTGTCGTGTCATCCTGAGCGGAAGCTTTGCGCAGCAAAGACAGGGTCGAAGAGCCCGCCCTGAGCGTAGCCGAAGGGATCTCCGTTTGCTCCTCCGCGTCGGCCGCGGGAGGCGATTTCATCAGCCCCGCAGCAATCCCGACCCCGCCTGCCGCAGCCTTCGCAGAGCCATCTGCGCCGCATTGTGTCCGCACATCCCGTGTACCCCTCCACCCGGCGGCGTGGAGGCTGAACAGAGATAGATGCCGGGATCGGAAGTAGCGTAGTAGCGCCACGTCGGCCTGAATACGAACTGCCACAGGTCCGCCGCACCGCCGTTGATGTCGCCGCCGATCAGATTTCCGTCTCTGTGCTCCAGCCCCTCCGGCGTCAGCACCCGCCGTGCAAGTACACAGTCCCGGAATCCCGGCGCAAAGCGCTCGATCTGCGCTTCGATGCGGGGCAGCATATCCTCGGCGGAACCATGGGGCACGTGACAATAGGCCCACGCGATATGTTTGCCCTCCGGCGCCCGCGAGGGATCGACCAGTGTAGGCTGCACCAGCAGGACGAACGGACGCTCGGCATGGCGTCCGTTCGCTATCGCGGACTCCGACGTTGCGATCGCTTCGAGCGTCCCTCCAAGGTGCACCGTGGCCGCCTGCGCACACTCCCGCGCCCTCCATGGAATGGGTGACGAGAGCGCATAGTCCACCTTGTAGGCTCCCGGACCCGGACGAAATTCGGCGAATTTTTTCCGGTAGATCCAGCTCAACCGGTCGCCGGCGATGCCAAGCAACTGCTGCGGCGACGTATCGAACATGGCCAGATCCGCCGGCGGCAGTTGGGCTAGGGAAAGCACCGGCGAAGAGGTGTGAACAGCGCCCCCTATCGTCTGCAGGTGCGCGATCAATGCGTCCGTGATCGATTGCGATCCGCCCCGGGGAAGCGGCCAGCCCACCGCGTGGGCACTAGCCCCCATCATCAGTCCGAAGGCCGAACTCAGCGGCTGATCGAGCGAGAGGAAGGAGTGCGCCGCGAGACCGGCGAATAGTGCTCTCGCCCTCGTTCCCCGGAATGTCGCCCGTGACAGCGTGGCCGCCGGCACGAAGGCTTTCATCCCGAACTGCGCCATCAGCAGAGGGTGGCGCGGCAGCAACGAAAGCGGACGCAGCGCGTCCTCAAGCAACTGCTGCCATTGGGTCGCGAAGGGCTCTATCAAGCCGCGCCAGGCGGCGCCATCCTGCCCCAGCAATCGCTCCTGCTCGTCGATATCCCTCACCAGCAGGGTCGCGGTGCCATCGTCGAAGGGGTGCGCGAGCGCTGCCCCTGGCTGGATCCACTCCAGGCCATACGCGCCCAGCGGCAGCGTGCGAAAGAACGGCGAGCTGACTGCCATCGGATGCACCGCGGAGCCGAAGTCGTGATGAAAACCCGGCTCCGTCAGCTCCAGCGTGCGCGCGCCGCCGCCGGGCAACGCCTGCGCCTCGAACACCTCCACCCGCATGCCCGCGCTGGCCAGCGTAATAGCCGCTGCCAATCCATTCGGTCCCGAGCCCACCACTACGGCACTGCGCTGCGTTCGGCCAAGCCTTCCCGGCGTTGCAGCGTACCCCGGAGTTGCAGCGTACTCAGTCATGCGGACCAACCAGTGTCTGATCCTGTGTGATGCGAACCTGCCCATCCGGTCCAAGCGCGAAGGTGGGCGCGTACGTGCCCAGCAGTTCACGGCGCCACCAATTGCCCGTACGCCGCTTCTCCGCCTCCGTGGTGAACCAGTACTGCCAAAGGACCGAACGCACCAAGCGAGGCGGATGATTCGAAAATGGATTGCCCGCAAACAGCGTGAGTACATCCGCGTCGTTGTGCAACAGCAATTCCTGCGTCCGCGGCACGATCGGGTACTGCGTCCACTGGCCCAGCGACGCGAACCACAGGTTCCAGTCGAACCTTGGCTGATACGGAGCGTAGAGCCCCGGCGCAACATTGAGCGCCTGCGGCTTGTAACGGAAGGGATATGCGGTCCAGTTCACCCCATCATCCGATCCCTGAAACTCGATCTCATAGCGTCCGCGGGTCATCACGGCAAACAATCCGTATTCGTTCGCAATCCTGAACGGCGCCAGCACCCGTGCCGGCGCGGCCGGCAGCGGCAATTCCCGCCACACCATGTGCAGCAGCAGAAACGTCGTCACGTATGCGATGGAAACCAGCAGCACAACCGCGAGCGCACGCCGCAGCGCACGCACATGCTGCATCGCAGGCGAATCCCGCATTGCGTGCCAATGAGGGATTGACCGCCCCCTCCGCTCACGGACCGAAGACGGCTGTTCCATCGCCGCGTCTTCTACTGGTTCTGGCAGAGGCTCGCCCCAGCCGCGAAACAGTCGCCGTCGCACCCATAGCAGCGCCCGGTCATCGAGCAGCAGAAATCCTAGCGCCAGCACCAGGTAGTTCAGGAAGGTGTAGTTCGCCGTCAGGATCACGCCGATCTGCCACGCCGTCACCAGCACAAAGCAGAACAGGCGCACGCGGCGTGGCAGCACCGCCAGCCACACCAATCCGAGCTCGAGCACCAGCGTCATCAGCGCGGCGCCTTTGTGAAACCACACCGGCAGATGCCCGGCATACCACCCGATCCAGGTAGGGAGCGGACCGTTCTGGTAGTAGTCGTTCATCGCCGTCAGGTTGCGCCACTCCGGATCGCCGCTGAGCAGCTTCACCATGCCCGATTCGAAATAAATCCGGAACCACTCCCACAGCAGCAGATAGTAGCTCGCGCGCGACGGCGGACTGGACAGACCCAGCCCCGGCCAAAACCCCGGCGGCGCCAGCAAGAGCGCCAGACAGCCTGCCTCCAGCAGCATCCCATCCGACTGATAACTGGAAAAATCTCCCGCCGCGGCAATAAACGAGAGATAGCAAACGAAGCAGGCCGTCAGCATGCCGCGCGGCCAGAGATTCAGCGTAAGCAGGACTGAAGCGGCCATGCCCACCCAGCAAAGCGCCAGCAGGGCATGCGTACCGGATCCCATCCACAGCACCGTGGGCGCGTACCAGAAACGCCAGTGGCCGAGAGCGCGTCGCACCGCCTGGAGATACTCGCCGGCGGGAAGAATGCCCTGGGGGCCGACCAACCCCTTGATCTGGAAGACCAGCGAAAAGAACGCCGAGAAATAGATGAGGCCGAGCGCACGCAGGAACAGCCAGCGCGGAAGCAGCCGGTCGCGCAGGCCATACTCCGGCGCGAACAGCCATTGCAGCCGGGAGGCACCTGGTTGTTCCATCGAGAACGTGGGCTCTCCTTGAGAGAAGCGGCTTGCCTGCGTGCCTGCGCGAACGCCGCTTCTAGTGGCCCGCGTACCAGTCGTAGCTCTGCTCTGCCCAGTAGTCGCGCGGCCTGTCATTCGTAAACGTGATCTTGCCTATCTGCTTGAGATGCTTGATGCCATACTTCAGCGGGATGACCAGCCGCAGCGGCGCGCCATGATCCATGCTCAGCGGCTGATCGTTCATGTCATAGCAGAGCAGCGTCTGCGGATGCATAGCATCGGCCATTTCCAGGCCTACGAAGTAGTCGCCGTTCGGCGTCTCCAGGCTTACGTAGCGGGGCCGCCCTTGGCTGGGGCCATGCATCGGCGGATAGCGCTCGATCAGGTCCGCGAAGCGCACGCCGCCCCAGTGCACGATCTCGCTCCAGCCCTCGATGCACTTGAATTCATTGGTCAGCTCCACGTGCGGCAGCGCGCGTACATCCTCCATCGTCAGCAGCACGCCTGGCTGCGCTCCGGCATGCACGTCCGCATTGTCATGTTCGTTAATCGTAATCGTGGTGGTGCCAATATCGATGGGACCGCTCCCGCTTCCCTTTACGTTTCCTTTCACCCCTCCAGTATCGGGAGGAGGACTCTGCGGAATACCGCCGCTGCCGTTGGTGGAATTGTCCGGTGCCGCGTTGCTATCGTCGTCACTGTCTTCGACCGGAACCGACTCGTACTTCCATGCGTTGACATCGGGCACGAACTGCCGGTAGCTCTGCGGCTGCGCCAGGCCGGTCAATTGCAGCCGCCAGGACGGCAGCTTCAGTTCCGTATCCAGCCCAATGTCGCCGTTGAGGCGCACATCCCGCACCGCAGACGAAGCGGGAAACGTGGGCGCCAGTTGCCCCACTCCCAGCAGATTGCGCGATACGGCGCCGTTGAACCGCTCCGCCGCCCGCAGCGGGTGTTGCAGGCCGCCCACCAGGCTGGCGCCGCTCACCCAGCGCCAGAAGCCATAGCCACCGGCGGCAGCAAGCCCCGCCACCAGGAAGCTGCGGCGCGAGCGCCGGCGCATCTCCCTCCGGACCGCGTCATCGGCATCCTGTCCTCCGCCCATCGGCTTCTCCGGGCCAGAAAGATTCGGGCCAGAAAGATTCGGGCCAGAAAGATTCGGTCCAGAAAGATTCGGTCCAGAAAGATTCGGGCCGGAAAGATTCAGGCTCATGGCTGCACCTCCGCTTCCACCGGCTGCACGGAATCGTTCACCGGCACAACCTCGTAGCCCGCGATCATGGAACGGAAGTTGTTCCAACCCGCCATCGCCACCTGCACCACATGCACCACGAAGAACGCCACAAAGCCGATGGTCAGCCAGAAGTGCAAGAAGCGCGCGCCCTGGTAGCCGCCGAAAAGCGAGGTGAGCAGGTGGAGTTGCGTGGGTTTATAGATCGCGAGCCCGGTGAGCAGTGAGCCGAAGCCCATGAGCACCACGGCCGTGTAGGCAATCTGCTGCGCGCCGTTGTACTTGCCCTGCGGCGGCTTCTGCCGGCGCAGATGCAGGTCGTAGAGCACCGTTCCCCATGCATTGCGCAGCGCGTCGCGGCCTGGCACCAGCGATCGCCACTCACCGGAGATCCCCGTGTACAGCACGTACGCGATGCCGTTGATGCCGAACAGCCACATGAAGAAGTAGTGGTAGCCCATGCCCAGCGCCAGATTGAACGTGAGATGGAGGCGCTGGTAGAACGGGAGCGGGAAGAATCGGAAGAGCGTCCAATGTCCCCAGCCGATGCGGTAGACCTGGCTGGAATGCATGCCGTTTGCGTCGGAGTCCGCCCAATAGATAAGGATGCCGCTCCAGATCATCACCGCCAGCAGGGGGAAGTTCAGCCAATGCATCCAGCGGATGGCAAGCAGGTGTTTCTTGTGCAGGCGAATGGTGGCCTGAGCTGGTATGTCCGACACCGGCAGCTCCGCTATCGGCGCGCGGGCGGTTTCGTCAGCGCGCCCGGCAGTCACCTGCGCCGGCGGCTCGGCGCCTGGCTGTCCGGAACCGGTTACGCCGGGAACTTGCGATTCGGGAACTTCTGGTTGGTTATCCACGTCCATCCTTCAGCATCAGGCGCAGCATCAGGCGATGAATCTGTAGTCCCTGCTGGGCATCTTAATAGGTGCGAGGGAGAAGCGTATGCGGAATGCGGCATATCGTCGAACATTCATGCGGGCAAATGCATGGTTGTGTACCGCCGTTGCGCTGACCTTCGGTTCGTTCTATCTCACCTTCGGGGCATGGGGACAGGTGAACTCCAGCGCAGGCGCGGGTCACGGTGCGGCTGCGGGGCCGGGCGCGCATTCCTCCGGTATGGGATCGCATTCGTCGGGCGTGCATTCTTCCGGGGGGTTTGGCAATGGACACGCCTCGCATGGCTACTCCGGCGCGCGCAGCTATGGCTACTCCCAGAACTCCTCGCAGAATCCCTATGGACCGCCGCGCCCGTCCTTCGAGCTTCCGGGCACGTCCCATCCCACCATCGAACTGCCGGGGAATCCGTTGCAAACCTCCCCCGCCAAAGGCAGCCGTCACCAATACGGCTATCGGGCGGGCAGCACACTACCCTGGGGCTACGACTCCGGGTTCTATCCTGGCTACGTCAACACCGGTGTGCCCTATGGCGTGCCGTATGGATACGATGACGAGCAGCTAGACACGCAGGCCCAGGGAGCGCCGCAGGAGGGAAGCCCCGCCTACGATCAGGGCCAACGGCAGCCCTACGCTTCGCCGGAGAATGCGCCGCCGGAAGGCCAGGAACCTCCCTACGGCGGCTCAGCATACGGAGAGGCCGGGCGCCCACCCTATGGCGCACCCAGCTACGCAAATGCGGCACCCGAAAATACCGGCCCGGTTACCGACGGGCTGGAGCATCCGGAGCTCACCCTGATCTTCAACAACGGCCGCCCACCGCAAAAAATCAAGAGCTATGCCGTGACCAAGACCACCCTCTTCGCTCTTGAGGGCTCGCATCAGCGCAGGATCCCGATCTCTGAACTCGACGTGCCCGCGACGGTGGAGAAGAACCGGGAGAACGGCGTTGAGTTCTCCGTGCCCGGCACCCCCAATTAAGCGTACTTGCCGGGTGCCCCATCCTGACCCTGGGCGTAGCCGAAGGGGAAGGG
>JBPCNO010000172.1:0-63830 GCA_051001135.1 Acidobacteriaceae bacterium | reverse complement strand
CCATCAAGCCGAGCGCCGGGCGCGCCTCAGTTGCCTGGGCTTTCTCGGAGTCAACATCATTCGCCCCCGGGGGCGTGAACGGCTCGCCTTGTCCGCAGGCATCTTCGGTAACGGCTTTGGCTTTCGCAGCGAGCTTCTCGCCCGGGTCCCGTACACCACGACCTCCATGGTTGAAGATCTTGAATATCACCTCCGCCTGGTGCGCTCCGGCGTACGCGTCCGCTTCGTGGAGCAGGCGACGGTCACCAGCGAGGTGGCGCCACGTCAGGAAAACGGAAGCGACCGGCAGCAGGCACGCTGGGAGGGGGGACGCTTCCTGGCGATGCGCCTGTGGGCTCCGAAACTGGCATGGGACGTACTCCGTGGCCGCTGGCGCTCCGCCGAACCGCTGCTCGACCTTCTCTCTTTGCCGCTGGCGCCCGCCGTTGTGCTGCTGCTGCTCGCCTTGGCAGTCCCGCTGGCCTGGTCGGGGATCTATGCGCTGCTGGCGTTCGCTGTGCTTATCGCGCATGTGTTCTCGGCGGCTGCCGAGGCGGATGGCCTGCGGGAGGGAATCAAGATCATGGTCTCTGTACCCCGGTACATCGGGTGGAAGCTTTCGCTCGTGCCGGGAACGGTGCGGGCATCGCGCCGCAATGCAGTATGGGCGCCGACCGCGCGGGACCAACGTTTGGCCTATAGCGGCCGCGGCGAGCCGGTATCGGAGAAACACGCCGTCTCTGTTTCATGAGATTGGCTGCACATCGGTTTGGAATGCATGAGGGAGTGAAAGTCATGATGATGAACGAATGCTCGACACGTGAATGGATACCTGGATGGACCATCGCTGCGGTGCTGGCGCTGGCAGTGGTGCTGACCCCAGCGCCTGTGCATGCGCAGCAGAAGATCGCTTCGGTGAGCCATACAAATCTGCCGGCGCTGCAGCCGAGCCCGACCCTTCAACTGCGCAGCATGGAACCGGCCGCGGACGAAGAGTACCAACTGGGCGGAGGCGATGAACTGACGCTGGAGTGCGCTGGGCGTCCCGAACTCTCGGGCAAGCACGTGCTCGGTCCCGATGGACGAGTGACGCTGCCGCTGGCCGGCTCCGTAACTCTCACTGGCTTGACCCGTGAGCAGGCAGCCGCCGCCATCGTTACCGCGCTCAGCCCGTACTACAACAATCTTGCGGTGACGGTGCGTATCGATAAGTACGGGTCGAACCGTGTCCTTCTCCTTGGTTACGTGCAGCATCCGGGCATCATGTACTTCGACCAGACACCGACCCTGCTCGAAGCGATCACGCGGGCAGGGCTCATCACGCCCGCAGACAAGAAGGACGGCGATTCTGTCCCTGACCGCTGCGCCATCTATCGCGGCAGCCAGCAGGTGGTGTGGGTGGACGTCAAAGGATTGCTGGAAAGCGGCAATCCGCTGGCGGACATGCGTCTCCGCCGCAATGACGTCGTGTTCGTGCCCAACGATAGCGACCGCTTTGTCTCGGTGCTCGGGGAGGTGCAGCATCCCGGCGCAATGCAGCTCAGGCGCACCTCAACCTTACCCTCTATTCTCGCCGATGCCGGCGGGCTGACGGAACGCGCCAGCAATCCCAATATCGAGATCGTCGATCCGGCGACCGGCAAGACCCGCTATATCCACTTCAAAGACATGCTTAGCCCCAGTGGCGCACTCGAGGTTACGCTCCATCCGGGCGAGGTCATCTACGTGCCGCGCAGCGGCCTTTCGCGCGTGGGCTACGCGCTCCAGCAGTTGACACCGCTCACCACGGCGATGAGCTTCGCCGCAATCACGTACTAACCGGACCTTGAAGGGGATGACCATGCAATCCGAAAAGCAAGTGAACGAATTGGCTCCGGCTTCGGCATTTACACCACGGATGGCTGTCCGCCGGCCGGATGAAGAGCCGAGGCGCAGCCTCAACATCGTAACCAGCCTGCGGCGGCACCGGACGCTTGTCCTCAGCACGCTCGCGACGTGTCTGCTGCTGAGTGCCGTGGTATTCGCTTTCCATCGGAAGCCGCTTTACGAGTCGAAGAGCTATGTCTACGTCTCCCCTACCTTCCCCACCACACTGGCGGAAGAGAAGGAGCAGGACCGGCCCTACGACGCCTACATCCAGGACCAGGCGCAGACCGTTACGCGCTATGACATTCTCGCGACGGCGGTCGAGTCGCTGCACAACTCTGGCTGGCAGCGGCCTGGAGAGAGTCTCCAGGCTGCCGTATCCCGCCTGAGCAAGCGGCTGGTAGTGGAACGTGTAGGCAGCACCTTCCAGCTCTCGATTGCTCTGTCGTCCAGCGATCCCCAACTCGCGGCTGCCGCGGTCAAGGCGGTGACAAATGCCTATGTGGAGAAGGCCCACCATGAAGAGTTCTATGGTCGCGATGAGCGCATCCGTAACCTGCGCGACGAGCGAGTGCGCCTGCAGACCGAGCTTGATCAGAAGATGGGCGAACAAGCGCGCCTGATGCAGAGCCTGGGCGTGGCCAGCGTCGCCACTCAGGATAGCGGCACCTCCTACGACGCGCGGCTGTTGAAGCTGCACGAAGACCTGACCGCCGCGCGGGAAGCAAGGCTGCAGGCAGAGGCCCAGCTTGCGGCCCTCAGGACAGGCGCCAATGGAACGCCGGCCATTCACGCTGCTGCGCAGGATGCCATGGCCACGGATGCCGGGCTGAGCAGCTTGAAATCGAGCCTCAACCAACGCCGCGCCGTGCTGGTGGAACAGATGAACGGCCTCACCGCCGGCAATCCTCTTTATAAGCAGGATGCGCAGGAGCTTGCCGGTATCGATCGCGAACTTGAACGCTTCAGCGCCGATCTCGAAGGCAAGGCCGCTGGACGCATCGAGCAGAGGCTCGATGCAGAGGTATTCCGTACCCGCATGGTAGAGGTACGGCTCAATCAGGATCTGCTGACGCAAACCCACGCAGCCACCAGCGCCGCTCCCAAGTTTCAGCAGGCACGGGAACTCGGCCATACCATCGACCAGCTCCAGACCAGCTATGCGGCGGTGGATGAGCGCATCCGCAACCTCGACCTCGAGAGCAACTCGCCTGGCTCCATTCATCTTTCCTCCCCTGCGCTCGCGCCCTTAACCCCCAAGCAGAGCCGGACCTGGATGCTGGCGCTGCTCATGCTCGGCGTCAGCTTGCTGTTAAGCGCAGGCGCAGGCATCGTAGCGGATCTGTTCGATCCGCACGTCTATACCTCAGCCGATGTGGAGCAGGTGGTGGGCTTTGCTCCCATCGGCGCCCTGCTGGATCATGACGGCTACAGCCAGGAGGCCTCGGCGCAGTACCTGCTTCGGATGGCAAGCGGCATCCGTCATGCGCGCACTGCGGCTGGAGCCCGCACCTTTCTCTTCACCGGGACCGTACCGGAGAGTGGCACCACCACCATAGTCGAGAAGCTGGGACGGCAGTTGCGCAACCTCAATCTCACTACCCTTACGCTCGCGGCCACCAGCGTGGATGGCAAGGTCACCTACGTCACCAGCAGCAGCAGCGCCACTCGAACTCAGTCCACGCAAGCCGTTTCCTATACCCCGTCTTCTTCGCATATCTTGTCCAGCGGAAATTCCGGTTCTGGCGCCGCCGGCACGCTCGCGGTCAAAGTGACGGCGACCGGAGTAACGCCGGGCACCTCGGTCCACGGCGCAGCGCTGGTCACGCAGATACTCGATGAGGTCAGGGACCAATATGATGTCGTGCTGATCGACGCAAGTCCGCTCCTGATCTCCGCCGACACGGAATATCTCGCGAGAATCGCGGATGGCACCATCCTGGTCGCGCAGTCCGGCCGTACCACTCGCAATCAATTACGCCGTGCCGCACAGGTGCTTGAACGGCTGAACGTCCCCGGTGTTTCGGTCGCGCTGAACCGGATTGAGCGCAAGCACGTCGATGCTGCGCTGGCGAGCGATATCGAGGACTTTCAGCGGCAACTGAGCCGTCAGCGTCCATTCCCGATGGCGGGAGCTCCCAAACAGTCAGGTGGAGATGCCGGCGCGGAGAGCCTCGGCATGCACTTTACGCAACGGGAGCGGGCAGTGGGACGCGCCGCGGTGTCCATGGAGATGTAAACCGCGACATAAACCGGAGACATAACCGGAGACCTGAGACGGGAGATTTATCCCGGATCGCTCGAATGCGCCGACGTATCGGTGGCGCGCCATCCGCTGTGCATTACGGTGGAGAGCGCTGCCGCTTTCGGGGTAGAGCTATCCGCCCACACCGCGATCTAGAATGCGCATACTTCCACGCTCCAACAGGCGTTTCAGCTCAATACGCGAGGACCCTACGTAGTATGTCGCCAGAGGCCGCTGAACTCGAAAAACAAATCGTCGCGGTGTGGCAGGACGTCCTGGGTCTTGGCTCGCTGCCCAGCGATATCACCTTCTTTGAAGCGGGCGGGACCTCATTACTGGCAGCGCGGCTTGCCTGCCGTCTGGAGACTGCGCTGCAGAGACGAGTGTCGGCGGCCGACCTCTTTGTCTATCCCACGCCGCGCGACCTGGCTCGTTCACTCGCGGGTGTCCGTATGCCTGCAATCCCAACCCGCGATCCTGACATTACCCTGGGCGCCAATACCGGCAGCGACGCGTCGGACGCGGGCACGCACGACCGCGCAGCCCTGCAGCGTGGCGCCTTCGCATCCTTCCGCCCCGCACAACCTGGGATGAGGCGCGCATGACGGAGCAAACCACCGCCCCGGCTGCACCCGGCATCGCCATCATCGGGATGGCGGGACGCATTCCCGGAGCGAAGACGCTGGACCACTTCTGGCAGAACCCGATCGACGGTGTCGATTCGATCTCCCGTTTCCAGCCTGAAGACCTGGAAGTGAGCCCGGCCTCGCGGCAGCGGCCCGGCTATGTGGCAGTGCGATCGATTCTTGAGAACGTCGACCGGTTTGACGCGGCCTTCTTCGGTATCTATCCCAAGGAAGCCGAGCAGATGGATCCGCAGCACCGGATCTTTCTCGAGTGCTGCTGGGAGGCGCTCGAGAGCGGCGGCTACGATCCCGCCCGCTATCCCGGGATGATCGGGCTCTACGCCGGATCGAGCATGAACACCTATTTCATGCGGCACCTGGCTCGTGACCGGAGTTACCTCGAGCGGTTCACCGAGGACTATCAGGCGGCCTCGTACACCACCATGCTTGGCAACGATAAAGACTTTCTGCCAACGCGGGTGTCGTTCAAGCTGAACCTTCGCGGCCCGAGTGTCGCCGTGCAGACGGCATGCTCCACCTCATTGGTCGCCATCTGCCAGGCCTGTCAAAGTCTTCTGACCTACGGGTGCGATATGGCGCTGGCCGGAGCCATCTCCATCACCTTCCCCCAGCGGCGCGGCTACATACCGGAAGAGGGAGGCATCGTCTCTACCGACGGGGTCGTGCGGCCCTTTGATCATCGGGCCCAGGGTACCGTCTTCGGCAGCGGCGCGGGCGTAGTGCTATTGAAGCGCATCGAGGATGCATTAGCCGACGGCGATCAGATACTTGCGGTCATCCGCGGGTTTGCGATGAACAACGATGGAGCAGCCAAGGCTGGCTACACCGCTCCCAGTGCGCAAGGCCAGTTCGACGTGATCGCGGCTGCCCAGGCCATGGCCGGCTTCGCTCCGGAGAGCATCAGCTATATCGAGACCCACGGAACGGGTACGCCACTCGGCGATCCCATCGAAGTGGCAGCCCTGGCCCGCATCTTCGACGGCAGCGAGCAGCCGCCGGGCTCCTGCCTGCTCGGCACGGCAAAGGCCAACGTCGGCCATCTCGATGTGGCCGCCGGCGTCACCGGCCTGATCAAAACGGTACTGCAGATGCAGCACCGCACCATACCGGGCCTGTTGCACTTCGAACGCCTGAACCCGCAGATCCAGCTCTCCCATTCGCCGCTGGGTATCACCAGCAAGACCACCCCTTGGCACGGCAACGGGTATCCGCTGCGCGCCGGAGTCAGCGCCTTCGGCGTCGGCGGCACCAATGCACATGTGGTGCTGGAGGAACCACCTTCCGATAGCCGGCCTGGACCTGCTGCCGGAAGCGATCGGCCGGCTCTCCTGCTGCTCTCCGCGCGCAGCGAGGATGCGCTGCGCTCGATGCGGCTGGGGCTCGCCGACCATCTCGCGCAGCACTCGGAGATTGCGCTTTCCGATGCCGCATTTACCCTGGCGGCCGGACGTGCGCGGCATCCCATCCGCGTCGCCTTGGTCGCAAAGGATCGCGACGCTGCCGTGGAGCAACTGCGCGGCGTCGAAGCTCCGCTGCCGCAGCAGAATCACTCCAAGCCGAAGATCGTGTTCGTCTTCCCCGGACAAGGCGCTCAGGCGATCAACATGGCGCGTAATCTCTACCGGACGGAGACGGTCTTCCGCGACGCGATGGAGCGCTGCGACGCAATGCTGCGGCCCTTGCTGGGCGAGAGCATCCTCGCCGCGATCTATCCGGAACAGGCCTCCGAAGCTGCGACCGCGCGGCTTACCGAGACCAGACTCGCCCAGCCGGCTATCTTCGCCGTCGAGTATGCGTTGGCCCAGCTTTGGATATCGCTCGGGATCGAGCCTGCGTTGTTGATCGGGCATAGCATCGGCGAATATGCCGCAGCCTGCCTGAGCGGTTCTCTCTCGCTCCAGGAAGCGCTGGAATTGGTGGCCGTGCGTGGCGCCCTGATGCAGCATCTCCCCACGGGATCCATGCTGGCGGTGCGGGCCAACCGCGAACGCCTTCTACCATTTCTGTCTGACGATGTCAGCCTCGCAGCCATCAATGCGCCGTCCTCGCTGGTGGTCTCCGGTCCCCACGGCGCCATCGACGCACTGTTCGCCGCGCTTACTGCTGCGGGCATCGCCACCAAGAAACTTCAGACCTCTCACGCCTTTCACAGCGGCATGGTCGAGCCGGCATTGCCGCCCTTCCGGCAGCACCTTGACCGCGCACACTTCCTGCCGCCGGCGATTCCCTGGATCTCGACCCTGACCGCGGCAATGCTGTCCTCGGATGAGGTAGCCGACCCGGCCTACTGGTTGCGCCAGCTTCGCGAGCCGGTCGCCTTCGCGGCAGCGCTCGAAGCGGCTCGGGATCACCTGGGAAAGGATGCGGTCTTCCTCGAGATTGGCCCATCCGCGAATGTGTTGGGTCTCATGCGCCAGACGCTTGCCTCGTCTGTCGGCGGCCATCGCATATTGACGAGTCTGCCGAACGCCGCAGTTGCGGAGCCGCCGCGAGATCATGGAGCGGATCTCACCCCCGCGTTAGCGCAGCTCTGGATGCTCGGCGCAGAGCCGGACTGGGGCAGAATCTTTGCCGTCGAAGAAGGCCATCGGCCGCAGCGTGTCTCCCTTCCCACCTATCCATTCGAACGCAAGCGTTACTGGGTGGAGGCTCCGCCGTCGAGCGGAGATCCCGCTCTCGAAGCTTCACCATCGCCATCTGAAGCTCTTCATGCAAATCCCGCGGTTGCCAGCCATTCTCAACTCTCCCAGGAAATACTCATGCCCGTCTCTGACCTACTGGTTGCAGAACTGAAGACCTTAGTTGCCGAGCTCTCCGACCTCGACCTCGCCGCGGTTCCCCCCACCACATCCTTCGTCGAACTCGGATTGGACTCTCTCTTCCTGACCCAACTTACTCAATCCATCCGCGGCAAGTATGGTGTCAAGCTCACCTTCCGGCAGATCATGGGCGATCTCGGTACCTTTCAGACGCTGGCAGAGCACCTCAGGCCGCACGCAAAGATGTCGTCGCCGCCCCAGCTCGATGTCACGCCTGCGCCCCCAAATGCTCCGGTCATCAAGGATCTCGCCGCTGCCACTGCCGCTGCCACTGTCGCTGCCACTGCCGCTGCCCGGGCCACCTCGCTGCCACTCCCGCGCGAGATAACGCCTGCCGTCAACCTGACACCTGGACTGACTCCGGACTTCGCCGCCCTCTTCTCGCAGCAGGTGCAGGCAGTGACTGAACTCATGCATCGGCAGTTGAATCTGATCGAAGGGACAAGCGCTTCGCTTGCCGCGCTTAATACGGGCGCAACTCCGGCTGCTCCGGTCGTCACGCCTTCTCAAACCAGCGCCCCGGCTCCGTTTTCGAGCACCGCCGCCGCGCCTCTTTCAGTCGTCCCAGTCGTCCCAGCCGCCGGGCCACCGGACAAGAACGAAGCAACACTCGGAACGCTGGTACCGCTCAAGCCGCTCGAACTGCGAACGGAAGATCCCCTCACCCGCCGCCAGCGCGAACACGTCGAATCGCTTCAACGCACTTACACCGCCCGCACCGCCGGCTCGAAGCAGCATGTCGAGCGCTTCCGTGATGTGTTGGCCGACCCCCGCGTCGCCTCCGGCTTTCATCCGCAGTGGAAGGAGATGGTCTATCCACTGGTGATCGAACGCTCCGCCGGGGCTTACCTGTGGGATAAGGATGGCCATCGCTATATCGACATCCTGAACGGCTACGGTTCGATCCTCTTTGGACATTCGCCTAAATTCGTCACCGACGCTGTGCGGCAGCAGTTGGATCGCGGCTTCCCTATCGGCCCGCAGACGGAGCTGGCCGGTGAGTGCGCGGAGCTGCTCGCGAGCATGACCGGCATGGAGCGAGTCACCTTCTGCAATACCGGTTCGGAGGCCGTAATGGCGGCTCTGCGCCTGGCCCGTACCGTCACCGGCCGCTCGCTCGTCGTGCTCTTCTCCGGCGCCTATCACGGCATGATGGATGAGGTGCTGGTCAAATCGACCCGCGCCGAACGCAGCATACCTGCCGCGCCCGGCATACCGCGTGAGAGCGTCGCCAATATGCTGGTGCTCGAATACGGATCGCCGCAGGCGCTCGATGTAATCCGCCGGCGCAAGGACGAGATCGCAGCCGTCCTGGTCGAGCCCGTACAGAGCCGTCATCCGGCGCTGCAGCCGATCGCGTTCTTGAAGGAAATCCGCCAGATCACGGTCGATGCTGGCGCCGCGCTCATCTTTGATGAGGTAGTGACCGGCTTCCGCACCCATCCCGGAGGCGCGCAGGAGCTCTTTGGCATTCGCGCCGATATGGCTACCTACGGAAAGGTCGTGGCCGGCGGCATGCCCATCGGCGTGGTGGCCGGGAGCCGGACGTTCATGGATGCGCTCGACGGAGGAGCCTGGCGCTTCGGCGACGACTCTTTCCCGCAGGTAGGCGTCACCTTCTTTGCCGGCACCTTTGTCCGCCACCCGCTCACCATGGCTGCGGTGCGCGCCGTCCTCCAGCACCTCAAGGCATCCGGCTCCGAGCTGCAGCAATGCGTCGGCCGCAAAAGCGCCGCCCTCGCGCATGACGTCCGCGAGCTCTTCTCCGAGTTCGGGTTCTCCTCCACCCTGGAGAATTTCTCGTCCTGGCTCTTCTTCCCGCCCCCGCCTGACCTGCGGCTCGGGCGGCTTCTCTACTATCATCTGCGCGCGCGCGGCATTCACCTGCAGGAGGGATTCCCCTGCTTCCTCACCACCGCTCACACGGACGAAGATCTGGCCGAAGTACGGCGGGGATTCCGCAGTGCTCTCGAAAGCATGGCCGAGGGAGAAGCCCTGCCGTCGCGGACCACTTCGATCGCTGTCGCAACAGCGTCTCAGGCACAAAATCCGTTCCGTCGCGTGGCGGTCTTGGATGAAACCCTCCCCTCTTCCGGTACCGCGCCGATCACCGAATCACAGCGTGAGATCCTGCTCGCTTCGCAACTGGATGACGATGCTAGTTGCGCCTTCAACGAGTCGGTGTCGCTCACCTTGCGTGGCGCGCTCCACCTCGATGCGCTCGAATCCTCGCTGCGGGCGCTGATTACGAGGCATGAGGTATTGCGTCTTCGAGTGAGTCCCGACGGCGAACAGGTGCAGGTAGAGTCACACGTGGAGATTCCGCACACGCGACTCGACCTGCGGCAGTTCGATACGGCCGAGCAGGACCGGTGTGTTGCGGAACTCCTCGGAACCGAAGCGAGCACGCCGTTCCCACTCGCAATCGCTCCCCTGGCGCGCGTCACCCTCATACAACGAAGCAACGATTGGCACACGCTCGTCCTGACCGCCCACCACATCGTCCTCGATGGATGGTCGATGAATGTGCTGTTCAACGAACTCGGCGAACTCTACTCTGCCGCGGTAGAGGGACGGTCTCCACACCTGCCGCCCGCGCGTTCGTTCCTGGACCACGCACGTCAGGAGCACGCCCATATCACGTCTTCGGACCACCGCGAGACGGAAGCCTTTTGGCTCCAGCAGTTCAAGCAGCCTGTCTCGCCCTTGGATCTGCCCACCGATCGGCCGCGTTCGGCTCTGCGCAGTAATCGAGGTGCGACTTACAAGCACGTCTTCTCCGCCGCCTTCACTACTCTGCTGCGCGAAAGCTCTCAGAGAAGCGGAAGCACGCTGTTCATCACCCTGCTGAGCGGTTTCGCGGCATTGCTGAGCCGTTTGGGCCAGACTGAGGATCTCGTAATCAGCGTACCCATGGCCGGACAGCGGGAGGTGGAAGGTGAAAGTCTCGTCGGCCACTGTGTAAACTTCCTGCCGCTCCGCTTCGGCGCCACCGGGGAGAAGCCCTTCGGCGATCTGCTGCGCGAGACCAGGACGGCAGTCTTCGATGCCATGGATCATCAGCGGTTTACGCTCGGAACTCTGCTGCAGAAGTTGAAGTTGCCGCGTAACCCCGCCAGGCTCGATCTGGCGGAGGTTCAGTTCAATCTTGAACAGGTCGGCGTTGGACTGCACTTCAAGAATCTGGAAGCGAAGCTGGAGGCGAACCCCAAAGCTGCGGTCAACGCCGACCTGTTCTTCAACTTCATCGATCGCGGAACCGATCTTGTTCTCGACTGCGACTACAACAGCAGCCTCTTCCTGGTTGAGACCATCGCACGCTGGATCGGGTCGCTTGAATCAATTCTTCGCGATGCTGCTCAGGATCCGGCAAAGCGGCTCTGTGATCTGGCAGTTCTGACTGACGAGCAACGGCAGCAGATGCTGGTCGAGTGGAACCAGACGTCGAGCAGCTACCCTCGCGATGCATCCATCCCCGAAGTCTTCCGCCGGCAGGCGGCGGCAACCCCGGATGCGGTCGCGCTCACCTTCGAGACCACTTCCCTTAGCTACCGGGAACTCGATGAACAGTCGGATCAATTCGCCACTACGCTTCTTTCCATGAGCGGGCAGGCTTCGAGGCAAGGCGCTAGTCCTGACCAAGACCTGCGCGTCGCTTTAAGCATGGAGCGCGCGCCGGAGCTCATCATCGCCATTCTCGGCATCCTCAAAGCGGGAGCAACCTATGTACCGGTCGATCCCACCTATCCCGATGCCCGCCTCGCTCTCCTGCTGGAGGACGCCTCGCCTCAACTGCTGCTCACGCAGCAGCGTTTTGAAGAACGGCTCCGTGGCTTAGCGCAGCCCACGTGCGAGGTCGTTGCCGTCGAGCGCATCGAATGGCAGGCAGTTGGCAACCAGCAACCGGCCTCCCCCACGCATTGCGGTCCGGAGAGCCCGGCCTACATGATGTACACCTCCGGCTCGACCGGCAGACCGAAAGGAGTTGTCGTTCCCCACCGGGCCGTTCTGCGGCTGGTCCAGAACACGGATTTCGCGACCTTCGGCCCCGAAGAGGTCTTTCTGCAACTCGCGCCAATCTCGTTTGACGCCTCGACTCTTGAAATCTGGGGTGCGCTCCTCAACGGTGGGCGTCTCGTCCTGATGCCGGGAAGTAAACCCTCACCGGAAGAGATTGGTACAGCCATCCAGCACTACGGCATCACTACGCTGTGGCTCACGGCCGCCCTCTTCCACCTCATGGTGATGGACCACCTCGATCAGCTCAAGCCGCTGCGTCAACTGCTCGCCGGTGGCGATGTGCTCTCGGTCGCCCACGTGCGCAAACTTCTCACAGCCGCTCCCCATCTTCGCCTCATCAACGGCTACGGGCCCACGGAAAACACCACCTTCACCTGCTGCCACACCATCCGGCTGGAAGATCTGGAACGCGGCACGGTACCCATTGGCCGGCCCATCGCCAATACTCGTGTGTACATTCTGGACCCGCTGGGACGCCCTGCCCCGATCGGTGTTCCGGGCGAGTTGCATGCCGCGGGCGATGGACTGGCGCTTGGCTATCTTCACGCTCCCGAACTCACCGCCACCAAGTTCATCACGCTGGATCTCGGCACAGCCGCCACCGGGCGGATTTGCGAGCGGCTCTACAAGACCGGGGATCTTGCACGCTACGCCAGCGATGGAACTGTCGAGTTCCTCGGGCGCCGCGACAATCAGATCAAGATCCGCGGCTATCGCGTCGAATTAGGCGAGATCGAAGCCGCAGCGGAACAGTATCCGGATGTTCGCGCCGTCATCGTCTGTGCCCGCCCGGATTGGATGAGCGCGGAAGATATTCCCGGCGACAAGCGCCTCGCGCTCTATGCCATACCGCGGGACGGCATGGATCCATCGGAGGTCAAGCGCGGCTTGCGGGAGTACCTGCGCGGCCAGCTACCTGACCACATGCAGCCGCAAGCCATCATGCTGCTGGCCTCCTTCCCTCGTACTGCAAACGGAAAGGTGGACTATCGTGCGTTGCCAGCGCCGGAGGCGGAGCGAGCACTACGCACACAACCTGAAGACACCCCGCGTACCGAGGTCGAAGGCAAGCTCGCCGCAATCTGGTCCAAGGTCTTGCACGTGCCTGCAATCGGCATTCACGACAGCATCTTTGAGCTGGGCGGGGATTCTCTCTCCATCTTCCGCATCACCACGCAAGCCAATCAGCAGGGTATCCGCCTCACGGCGAAGCACGTCTTCCAGTACAAGACAATTGCCGCTCTCTCGCCCCAGATCGAAGCGGAGGATGACCGGAAGGGTGCGCGCGAAAACACCATCTCCACCATTCAGGCAGTCAATCGTGATCGCTTCCGAAAGGTGCAAAACTCTAAGCAGGACTGAGCGACTTCCCTCATGACACCCACTGAATTGTGCGAAGTATCGAGCGTGTGCGAAACATCGACGCCGCCCCAGTCTTCCCCCACGCCGGGCGCGCCCGCGCAGGAAACATTCGTAATTCCAGCCAGCCTGGAGCAGAGCCGCTATTGGATGCTGGCGCAGATCGATCCCGGCTCCACTGCCTCGAATATGGCTATCTCTTTCGAGCTTGAGGGAGCGCTCGATCCCCACATCCTCCAGGCGAGCCTGACTGCGCTGATCGAACGCCATGAGGCTCTGCGCACGCTCTTCCGCCTGGTGGACGGGCAGCTTTCGCAGATCATCATTCCGGATGCTCGCTATGAGCTAACCTTCTTCGATCTGCGCGAAAGCGCGCTGGAGATGCTCGAAGACGCCATCTCTCGACGGCTCTCTGAACACAGCCATTCGGCGATCGATCTTCAGAACGGGCCGGTGCTGAAGGCACAGTTGATCCGCGCCGGAGAGCAGCGGCATATCCTGGCGCTGACCATGAACCACATCGTCTGCGACGGGTGGTCCAATGGCGTTTTGCTGCGTGACCTGGGAACTCTCTACGAGGCCTTCCGCACAGCGCGCCGCCCCGACCTTCCAGAACTGCCGTTTCAGTTTGCGGATTTCTCTATCTGGCAGACCGAGTACCTGAATAGCCCGCGTGCTGCGCAAGCCCTTGATTTCTGGCGCGAGCACATGGGCGGCGATCTGTCCGCCCTCGATCTGCCCGGCGACTATCCCAGGAAGCCCGGCCGCAGCTTTCCCGGTCATATCGAATCGCAGTTGATGCCGCCCGCGCTCGATCGCCTCCTGCAGTCGTATTGCAAGACGCACGGCTCGACCAAGCACATCGTCCTGCTGGCGGCCTTTGAAGCCTTATGTGCGCGCTACAGTGGCCAATGGAAATTCCTGCTCGGGTCCACCATCGCCAACCGCACGCAGCCCGGCATGGAGCACGTCGTTGGCCGCTTCGCGAATCCGCAGATTATCGTCGCAGACGTCACCGGCAATCCCAGCTTTGCCGCTCTCGAAGCGCGCATTCGCGATTGGGAGACCAGCGCCTACACCCATCAGGATCTCCCCTTCTCACGCATCCTCGAAGAGTGTCAGACGCAGAAGGCAGGGGCCGGCTCGCGTTTCCTGCAGGCGTGGTTCATCTACCAGAAGGCCTTCATGCAGCCTCAGCAGAGCGGCTCTCTGCGCATGGCGCCGCGTCGCTCGGTGAGCGGCGGTGTGGACTTCGACCTCTTCTTGAGCGTGGTGGAACGGGCCGAAGGCCCCCGCGTGCAAGTGGAATACAACACCGATCTCTATTCGCCCCAGCGCATTCAGGCACTCGTCGCCTCCTTTCTGCGCCTGCTGGAGCATGCCCTCCAGCAACCGGAGACACTGGTCTCCGAACTGCCGCTTGAAACGGCGGAACCCATCTCCGGGGTGCAGCCTGCCGCCTCTCTCTCAGCGGAAAGCAGCGTGCGGCAGTCTTCGTCCACAGAGCCCCAAGCGCATGGAGAGTTGGATCTGCTCGCGCGGCTGGCTCGGCAGGCTCAGTTGTACCCTGACCGGCCAATCATCCAGTCAAGCTCCGGTGCATCGAGCATCACCTGGGCAGCGTTGGACGAGCGAAGCAGTGCCGTGGCCCGCAGGCTGGAAGAACTGGGGGTTCGATCCGGTGCGCACGTGGTGCTGCAACTCGCTCCGCTCGCCGCAAGCGTCATCGGAGTCTTGGGAATCCTCAAGGCGGGCGCGCTGCCCGCTCCCATCGCCATTCGAGATCTTCCGGACGAACTGCAGTGGGCGAAGGAATCGGCCGACGCGCTCCTGGTGCTGACAGAGAAGTCTCTCTCCACTTCCGAGTCAAGCCACTTCTGTTTCGAGGATTTCGCGAAGCTTCCACCGCATTCCACCGCTCCCCTTGACCGGCTGGCGAGCACCGCGTGGCTTTCCTTGACCCGGGACGCGGATGGAACGGCTCGCATGCAGACGATCCCGCTGCAGCGCACCCTGCTGCTCGCGCAGCAGGCAGCCTCCCGCCTGGGCATTACCGCGGCCGATGCACTGCTGTCCACTTTTCCCGGCAGCTCCATCGATATCTGGATGGAGACACTCATCTGCCTCATAAGCGGCGCGTCGCTCTGCTTTACTCACGATGAGCCTTGTGAAGCCATGCAGCCGCTTCTGAACCGGAATCAGATCACCTGGATGGCCGGGGAGCCCGCTCTTTGGAGAAGCCTTCATCAGGGCGGCTGGCGCGGCGACCGCCGTTTGCATGGCATCGTGCGCGGCCGCGTGTGTGCCGTGAGCAATGGTCGAAATCTCTCCGGCAAGACCCGTTCCGCTTGGACGCTGTTCCATTCGCCCGCCATGGGCGGTCCTGTTGCCGCTATGCAACTCGATGCCGAAATTGGCGCCCAGGCATCCTTCCCGCTCGCCCAGGGCAAGCTGGAAGTGCAGGATGCCCATGGGGCGCGTGTACCCAGCGGAGCTGTGGGAACTCTGGTATCGGAGGGTCTCGGAGGAGCGACAGAATTCTTCGCCCAGGCTGAACGCGATGGCTCTTTTCGCGTCATAGGCCGCTCCAACGATTTTGTACATCACCGGGGGACCCGCATCCGTCTGGGGGAGATCCGCGACGCTCTTCTGGAGGACCCCTCTCTTGCGGACGCCGAAGTCGTCCTCTCCAATGGAGACGATGCGAGCGAGCGCGCCACGCTGCTGGCCTATGTGACCGCGGCAATCAACGCACCGCTGGCAGTCTCGAACCTGCGCAAGCTTCTATCGGCGAGCCTTCCCTCTTACATGGTCCCGTCGGAAATTGTCCAGGTGTCCCACATCGCACGGCTGAGTGACGGGACGCCGGCGCACGACCGGATGCAGCAACGCTGCGGTGTCGTTGCGGCCGCTCCGGCCGGCGATGACACTGCTGTCGATGACGTAGAACGGCAGGTAGCCGAACTGTGGAAGCAGGTTCTGGGCCGGGAGACTCTTGATCCACACGCCACCTTCTTTGAAGCCGGCGGCAATTCTCTACTTCTGGTGCGGCTCTTCGCGCGCATCAACAAAGCCTTCGGCACCAGATTGCCCATCACCACCATCTTCGACTCCGGCACAGTGCAGCAGCTAGCCGCCAGCCTGCGCCATAGCGCGGAAATCAGCCCTGTCGTGGCGGTGCAAACCCGCGGAACAAAGCGGCCCCTTTTCATGATCCACTCCTACCTGCTCTACCAGGGACTTTCGAACGCGCTGGGGGAGGACCAGCCGTTCTATGGGCTGCGGGAGTTGGAGCAGGATGGCGATCTGACCATCCAGGAGCGAGTGAGCAACTACGTGCGGGAGATCCGGCGCATCCAGCCCTGCGGACCCTACGCCGTCGCCGGCTGGTGCGCCGCTGGACCGCTCACCGTCGAGGTCGCGCGGCAGTTGATGGATGCCGGAGAGACCGTGCTCTCGGTGATTCTCTTCGATTCCTGGCTTCCCGGTTATCTGGAAAGCGTGGAAGGCGCCAGAGGCCGGTCAGGTTGGCTACTGAACGCGGCCAATATCAGGAGCAGGTTCAACCATTTCCGCAGCAAGACCGCGGGGCTTTCCGCCTGGCGCACAATGAAATACGTGCAAGGCTCTATTCACCGCATTGCCCGTGAAGGCCGCGATCGGCTGTTCATCCGCCACTGGAACCGGTTGCACCAGCTCTCCACGCGCTTCCATCTGACGTTGCCGCAGTTCATGTACAACACCAGCTTGAAGACGTTTGCCACGCTGCAGCAATATCGCGAAGAGCCGCTCCCCCTCCATCTGACATTGGTGCGGGCCAGCGACGCGCGTGAGGTCAAGGGTGCGGGTCTTGCATGCGGCTGG
This sequence comes from Acidobacteriaceae bacterium, assembly GCA_051001135.1. GTDB lineage: Bacteria > Acidobacteriota > Terriglobia > Terriglobales > Acidobacteriaceae > CAWHMN01. The sequence continues at coordinate 47,031 of JBPCNO010000172.1, read as the reverse complement.
GATCGGGTGGCGCAGAATGGAGTGGACGTCCTTTGGGCGCCCGGCAGTCATGAAACGATGTTCATTGGAAAAAATCTCGATGCGACCGCTGCACTCGTGCGCTCGTCTCTCGCCGCTTCCGATGAAGCGCCCAGCGCGCAACCGGAGAAGGCGGTTCCGTCCACCGCCGGCTTTGGCGGCGAACCGGTCATGACCCTGGCTGGCGCGGAGAGCTAAGATCTCTCCGGACACGCACATGGACGCCCATACGGATGGCGAAGCGCTCGCCTGGCGCCCGTCCTCCACCTGGAAATGGCTCGAGGCGGACGAGGTCCACCTTTGGCGCGTCCGGCACGCAGGCGATGCACGCGAGCTTGCGCGTTACGAGCGAGTCCTGTCAGCCGGGGAGCAGGAGCAGGCATCGCGCTTTCGCACGCCGAGAAGCCGGGATGAGTTCGTCCAGACCCGGGCCTGCCTGCGGCTTCTGCTGGGACATTATTCCGGTATGCTGCCGGCCTCGCTGCGCTTCTCCGCCGGGCCATTCGGCAAGCCCGCCCTGGCGGATGTGCCGCTGTCCTTTAACGTCTCCCACACCGAAGGCGTCTCCATGATCGCGATCACCGCGCACGCGGCCGCCGGCGTGGACGTGGAGTGCGTCCGCCCCTCCCCCGACCTGCTTGCGATCGCCGCAACTCACTTTTCGCGCAATGAGCTCTCGAAGCTGCGCTCCCTCGGCGGAGCAGAGCTAACCGAGAGCTTCTTCCGTTGCTGGACACGTAAGGAAGCCTTTCTCAAGGCTCAGGGTTTCGGACTCCCCCACGGTCTAGACGCCTTCGAGGTCAGCCTGCTACCGCATGAGCACCCTGCGGTTCTAGCCTGCACCTGGCTGCCTGCCGCACAGACCCGCTGGACCCTCGCGCACTTCGAACCGCTGCCCGGTGTCTTGGGAGCGCTCGCCGTCGAACAGCCTGTCAGAGAGCCAGTCCAGCCTGTCAGAGAGCCCGCCCAACCGGCCGGAGAACCAGCCGAGTTCCTCCGCCCCCCATTCCCACGCATCGTGCCTCTGGATTGGTCGATAGACTTGGCTACCCGGTTTATTCCCTGAGTTCACCCCCACCGCCTCGCTCGACAACCTGCTAGAAACCCGCTCCTTCTCGCCCGGCCAGACGCGCCGTAAGCTGATTCGGCGCGTCCGATTGGAGCTGGGGAAGTCAGATCTATTTCACTGCTCGCCGGACACCTCCAGCGGTGTAGCGGTTGAAGTCCAGGTGAAGACCGTCATCGAAAATGGCGGCAGCGAGGTCGCGACGTTCGGATTCAGGTTCGCGATCGCCGTATTTGTAATCGCGACGGTGTTTTTCACCTCATTGCCGTCTGTCAGGTGCGCGGACGTGAGCCGGCCCATCTGGACCTTACCCCGCGGAGCATTCGCGCCGGAAAATGTCACCGGCAGTGACTGGGTGCGATGGAGATTGAAGACGATCAGCCCGTTGCTGCTTCCCTGGCGGAAGGCAAACGACTGCAGGTAGTGCGCCTTTGCCAGCGTGATGTCGTCGTTAGTGCTGTGCGGTTGATTCCAGGTGGGGTTTGCCCCGGTCTGAACGGTCGCCAGCAGGTTTCCCGTGATCGCGGTGTTGGCCAGTTGCTCGGCCAGGAACTGCGGCCGGGATGCATTCGTCTGCCCACCCATGTCCACTACTGCGCCCCACAGCTTCACATTTTCATTGCCGCCGCCCGCTGTGTTGGTGAAGCCGTTCTCGTACTCCGGCAGCGCGAACATGTTCTGCAGTACGACCCCATCGTCGCGCATCATGGTGAGCATGTGATCGACCACCGCGATTCCCGCCCCCACCGATGGCACCACGGCATCCAGAACGCTCTGCGAAGCCGTTCCCTGCACCGTGCTCAGGTTCACCTCATACACCGCCAGCTTCACCGGCCGTGCCGCCGACGACGCGACCTTCGCCTGCTGCGCCATCGTACCCGCAGCCGTGCTGTCCACCTGTTCCGGCTGCGCAAACATCGGCCCGAAGATCGTTTCGTTCGACCGGTAGTCGTTCAAAGTGTTGAAAAGGTATGGCGCGGCGTCGATCGTATCCACGTTGCTGGCGGCTTGCAGCTCCTGCTGACTCCACCACGGCACCGCCGCCCATCCATCCATGATCAGATCGAACTTCGCGCCGTTGTACTCGCGCGCTGTCTTCGCCGCGGTAAACAGAACGCCCGTACGCGTCCCATAGGCCACCGGATCGCTGATCTTCTCTCCAGGAAAGGAGATCACGTTCCAAGTCTCATTCCCGAATTCCAAATGGATCGTCGAGAACACCGTCGTCCACGGCGCAGCCTGTCCCAGTGCAGTCCTCACGCCCCCGTAGTGTGTCGAGGAATCTCCCCCCAGATACTGGATCAGATGCTGCATCTCGGCTGGCGACGTTACTGCTGGCACGGTAAACCACGGCTCCGCGCCCACCGCCTGGCACAGCACGAGAAACTCGTGCAGCCCCATGGGCACGTCGTCCTGCTCGTTGATCCGCTCGTTGTTACCGGCACGCACCCGGCCGAAGGGCGCCGCCAGCATGTTGTCGATGGTGCTGCCGAAGTCCGTGCCGTTGTCCATATAGCGCAACACGCCCGGATGCAGCGCGCGCAACCGGTACACCACCGCATTGCGATAGGCCGTGGGATTGTCCGCCGCCGCATCTTCCACCAGCGAAGCATCGTCCAGCAACGCGGAGGAGCCGTTCGCGCTGAACGAAACCGCGGCGGTGCCGATCACGCCTTTTTCCGCGGCGCTGAAGCGAAAGCTGTAGTCCTTCCACGCGTTGCTCAGCGTCACGTTCTGCGACAGGTATGTTAGGTTGCCCTTGTTCGATCCGATACGGCCCACCGAAACGTTGAGCTGATTGCCTCCGCCCGCGCCCTTGGCGCGGAAGCTCAGGGTGTAGCTGCCATTCATCTGCACGAACGAGCGGCCCACCGTGCTGTCGAAGTAGGAAGCTACCGATGCGGACTGCCCCTGTTTGGCGGCCGTCATGCGCAGCGCCTGTTTGCCCGCGCTATTCGGCGCGAGGTCCGAAGACTCCGCTGCCAGCGTACCGCCGCCGTAGGTGCCCGGCCACCATCCCGCCAGCGGATTGCCCGGCATCTGCGCGCGCACGATGTAGTAGTCGCCCACCGCCGGCTTCACCTTCAGATTCGCAAACGTGACCGTGATGCCTCGGTTCGACTGATCGGAGATCTGCATGCCGGTCACGGTGCCGGTCTGTCCCCGAGCGGCGCCGTAGATGAATTCGTAGGGCGCTCCCTTGATGAAATCCTTGGGCCACTGATTGTAGGGATCATCGTCCGTGCAACTGGTCGCCGTGACCGTATGGCAGACCAGAATGGACTGCCAGATCTGTCCTTCAAAGCCGGGATTGCGGAAGATCAGGTTCCGCAGCATCTGTCCGGAATCGTAGTAGGACTGCCCGCTGAGATTGATCCCCAGACGCTTCACCGCAGGCGTCTTCACCTGCGTACCGATAGCAATATTGGTGACGCCGTTGGACTGCGCGGATGCGGTGGCGCCATCCCCACCCAGCCCGACTAGAAACGCCAATCCTAAAAGAAGCGAGCAGGAGGAAAAAGAAAACCAACGCCATGCAAACGGTGTGCTCGTAGCCTTCACTGTATGTCTCACCTTGAACCCTGTGTCTACCCTGCGTGAACGAGAACACCGCATCCCGCGACAGAACGCGATGTCAGGATCACAACCAGCGAACCGGGCAGACCGGAGAAGGGTTCCGGGCTAGAGACATACGGCGCGTAGCCAGATGTCAGCAACAGTGGATGCTGCGAGCCGATTTCACGCGGTCTGCGGAGACGATTGCGACCTGCATGCAGCTTCTGCGAAGTTCTGATCCACAGTCTAGTAGAAGTAGGTGAATTTTAAACTACTTCTTATGTGCTATGTCGCTAATTTTTAAACCACTTACTCTGGAGATATAAATTGCCAGAAGAGGCAATTTATATCCGCCATTCAGGCAAGGAATCGACCTGTCTTTCTATAGCTGTACCCGAGACGAACTCCCGCAGACGCTCCCTGAACCTTTGCCGCTGGGAACCTCTGCGTAGAACGTGTTGTTTGACGCCATCCGCCCTGCAGCAAGCACGGATATCGTCACTGGAATTGACTGCGTGCCCATATCGCCCACCAATCCGTCCGCTCCCGCTCTTGAGCCGCCGCGCCCTCGTCTCGCTTATCTGATGAGCCACTATCCGGCGATCTCGCATACCTTCTTCCTGCATGAAGTTCTGGGGCTGCGGGAGCTGGGGCTGGAGATCGAAACGGTGTCGATCAATCCGCCCGACCGCGCCATCCACGCCATGCCCGCGAACGAAGCGGCAGAGGCGGCCTCCACCTTCTTCATCAAGCGAACCTCTCCGCTGCACGCTCTTCTGATCGCCGCCGTCACACTGCTCCGCCGTCCCCGCGCCTTTCTGCGCGGCCTCGGGTTCGCTTTGAGCCTGCAGTCGCCCTCGCCGCTGCAGCTTCTCTACGGCCTCTTTTACTTCGTCGAGGCGCTTGTACTCGCGCACTGGATGCGCCGCCGCGCACTCCAGCATCTCCACATCCACTTCAGCGGTGCCGTCGCAACGGTAGGTATGGTGGCCGCCTACGCCTTCCGCTTCCCCTACTCGCTCACCGTGCACGGACCGGACGACTTCTTCAACGAGCGGCAGTTCTCGCTCAAAGACAAGATCGAGCGCGCCGGCTTCGTCATCTGCATCAGCCATTACTGCCGCAGCCAGTTGATGCGCATTGCCTCCCCGGAACACTGGGACACCATGAGCGTAGTGCGCCTGGGCATTCGTCCCGAGCTCTTTCCCAGCCCTCCCCTCGCGCGCGGAGGAGATCCGCTGCGTATCGTCACCGTCGGCCGGCTGGTACCAGCCAAAGGCCAGCTTCTGTTGTTGCGGGCTCTTCTCCAACTGCGCAGCCGCGGGCTGATCGTTCATCTGCAACTGGTGGGCGACGGTCCGGATCGCAGCCATCTGGAAGCCTTCGTACGCACCCACGCGCTGGAGCAGCAGGTCACCTTTGCCGGCGCCAGAAACCACGACGAGACCCTGCAGTTGCTCTCCACCGCGGACATGTGCGTGCTGGCCAGCTTTGCCGAAGGCATTCCCGTCGCGCTCATGGAAGCCATGGCCATGGGCATCCCCTGCATCAGCACCTTCACCGCGGGCATCCCGGAGCTTCTGCACCATGAGGAAGAGGGATTGCTCGTACCCGCCGGTTCTGTCGACGATCTGGCCTGCGCCATCGAGACCCTGGCGTCCAGCGAAGATCTGCGGCAGCGCTTCTCCGCGGCGGGCCGCGCGCGCGTCCTCAAGGACTACAACCTGGCTACCAACCTTCGGCTCCTCGCCACCACCTTTGCCAACCGTGTCGCTTCCCCTGCCGATCTAGAGAGAGATCTTCCGCGAGCTATCCAGACAGGGCTTCAGGAGAACTATGGCTGACATGCATTGCGCGGGTTATCCGCTGGACGTTTCCGTGGTCATCGTCTCCTTCAACACGCGCGAGGTCCTGCGCGAGTGCCTGGAGGCGCTCCGCCGCGAAAGCGAAGGTCTGGTCGTCGAAACCATCATCGTCGATAACGGCTCGACCGACGGCTCCGTCGATATGATCCGCCGTGACTATCCCGAGGTCCGCCTGCTGGTCAGCCCCGTCAATCTCGGCTTCGGCGGAGCCAACAATCTGGCATTTGAGCAGGCGCAGGGCCGCTATCTGGTCTTGCTGAACTCCGATGCCTTCCTCACTCCGGGATCGCTCCGCAGGTCGGTGGCGCACATGGATCTCAACCGCCACATCGGCCTCGGTGGTGGACGGCTGATCGGCCGCGACGGCTCGCCGCAGCCCTCGGCCCGGATGTTTCCGGCCTTGCTGTCGGACCTCTTCGTGCACACTGGACTCTCCGCGCGCTTTCCCCAGTCGCACCTCTTCGGCCGATTCGATCGCACCTGGGCCGATCCCATGCAGCAGGCATGCGTCGATTGGGTACCGGGCGCTTACTCCATCGTGCGCGCGCAGGCGCTGGCCGCCGCCGGCCCCTTCGATCGGCGCTTCTTCCTCTACTACGAAGAGGTGGACCTGTGCCGCCGCATCAAGGCAGCCGGCTACAGCATCTGGTACTGGCCCGATGTGCCGGTCGTACACATCGGCGGCGAGTCTTCCCGTCAGATTGCGTCGCTCGAAATGTCCAGGTCCGGCGCGCAGCTCACACTGTGGCGCATGCGCAGCACCCTGCTCTACTACCGCAAGCATCATGGATTCGCAGCCACCGCGGCCCGTTTATTCGAGACCGGCTGGTACACCCTGCGCGCGCCGCGCCGCCGTCTTAGCCGGAGCGCAGAACGCCGGCGCGAGGCGGGCTACTTCCGCGCCCAGGCTTCGCTCATGCGTCAAGCCCGGCGGGAGACCGCGGGCGGCCGCATCTCTCCGGAGCAGCCATGGTAGCGCTTCCCTACGCGGCGGATCAGCCGGCGAGCACGAGTAAACCATGAGCACGTTCAAGCAAGTCATCGGCCTTCCCCTCGCCTGCCTCTTTCGAGCCACGCAGGAGATACGCCGCCGCTGGATCAACGTCGCGGCGCACGCGCGGCTCTCGGCCGCTTTAGCGATACGGATTCATCCCTCGGTCAACATCCTGGGCGACGCACAGGTGCACGGAACTGGCCGCGTCACCTTGGGCCGCGATCTCATGCTCTACCCCGGCCTCTATCTGGAGACGCAGGCAGAAGGCGTCATCGCCATCGGCGACGGCTGCGTGCTCTCGACCGGCGTGCACATCGTCGCCATGTCCAGCGTGACGATCGGGCGCGGCGCTATGATCGGCGAGTACACCAGCATCCGCGATGCCAATCATCGGCGGGAGCCCGGCCAGCCCATGCGCTACGCCGGCCATAACGCCAAGCCGATCGCGATCGGTGATGAGGTTTGGATCGGGCGCGGCGCAACGGTGCTGGGCGGTGTCACCATCGGCGATTACGCCACCGTCGGCGCCAATGCTGTCGTCACCCGCGACGTGCCCAGCGGCGCTACGGTTGTGGGTGTTCCAGCACGACCTCTCCACCGGGCACTGCATGCGTCGGCCGCTTCGGTTCGCCCGCCCTCGCAGCACGCGTGCTCCTCCAGTACCGCCACTGTCCCAGCAGAATAGGTATCTGCTGAAAATGCGCGTGGACGCCGAAGAGCAGCAGGGTTATCCAGGAACGCGACCGGTGGCGCGATTTCCAGGCTGTCCGCAGCACCATAGCCCCGATCAGAAGCACAAGCAACACCGCGGACCACGCCGGGCCGAGCATCAGAGCGCAGACGAGCATCACCAGCGGTAGCAGCAGCCAGAAGCTTCCGCGTCTGACATTCTCTCGCGAGATCCCGGTCCACATCGGATCCGGTGTTCCCGCATACATCTCCGCTACCTGGGCATAGGCGAGCCCACTCCGCACCAGGCGCGTCCAGTATTGGCTCCAGCGCGTCATCGCCAGGTCATGCAGCGCCATCGGCTCATCCGTGTGGAGAATCCTCCATCCCTGTCCTCGCAGGCGCCGGCTCAGTTCCGGCTCTTCTCCCGCGCGCAGTTGCTGGTTGAACCCGTCCACCTCCAGTAATCCCGCGCGGCGCACCAGCGCGATCCCCCCGAAGAACTCTACTTCGCCGACGGGGAAGCTCCAATCAAGATCGCAGATGCGGTTGTAGATCGACGCCCCCGGATGCATCTCCCGCAACACTCCCCACACCGACACCAGCTTCGGATCTTCGAAATGAGGCAGACTGCGGGCGACGAACTCCGGCTCGACCACTACGTCGCCGTCAAGAAACAGAATGAAAGGTGTGTCCAACGCACGCCAGCCGGCGTTGCGTCCGCGTGCCGCCGTCATCGGCGCGCCGCTCAATCGGATGACCCGGATGCCCTCCACCTCGGCCAGTTCCGCCGACCCGTCCGTCGAATCGGAGTCGACATACACCGTCTCGACCGCATCCGGAGGAAAGTGCATCGCGCGCACGCTCGCGATGCAGCCGTGCAGATGCGCCGCTTCGTTGCGTCCGATGATGACCACGCCAATGCGCGGTGCCTTGCTTGCAGTCCCAGCATGCATTGTGTCTATCTTGAACCCTCTTCCAGAGTGCTGTAAGCGCCCTGCCCTCCTCTACGGGTGTCATCCCGAGCGAACCGGGGTTCCCAACAAGCCCGCCTTCGGCTTGCTGGGGTGGAGAGCCGAGGGATCTGCTTGCGCCGTTCCGTATTCCGCCATCCCAATGTCCGCTTACGCCGGCATCGGCTCCGCATGCACCAGACCCTCGCGTTGAGCCCGCCTCGCCAGGTGCCGCTCCATCCGCTTCGCCGTCCACGCCGCTCCGAAGGCAAAACGCATCACCGGGCCAAAGCTGGTCGCGGCTGAGATGCCGGTGAAGTAGAGGCCTGGGACCGATGCTTCAAAGTGCGCCGAAAGCAACGGAGCACCCTCCGCCGAACGGATCTTCTCGCGCAGCGTATCGTCCAGGAATTTCAGCCGTCGCAGATCGACCCGGTATCCGGTCGCCGCCACCACCTGGTCGACATCCACCTCGACCGAACCGCCGTCGGCCTGGTGCAGATGCAGCCGCACGCCGCCCTCGCGCAACTCCGCGCGCTCCGGCGTTACTCCGGTCGCGATCGGCACCTTACCCACCACCCGCGCCTTGATCGGCCAGCCGGCGGAAGGACCCAGATGCCGGCGGACGATCTCAAGCCTCAATCCCAACGGCAACAGTCGAAACAAGTGCGGGAGATCCGTACACAGGCGAGACTTCCAGCCCGGACCGACGCCGGATCCGGGGCTGCGCAGCCGAGCCAGCAACGGACGCCGTCCGGCCGTAGGCACATCGTGGAACTTGACCGACTTGCGCCGCGCCAACACCTGCACCTCTGCGCCAACCTCGTGCAGCAGTGCCGCCAGATCCAGAGCGGATGCGCCGCTGCCTACGATGGCGACCGACTTCCCCGCGAAGCGAGAGAGATCGCGCAGTGCCGAACTGTGCGAGAACACCGTGGACGGCAAGCCCGCAAACACCTCCGGCGTATACGCGTAGTGACTGATCCCCACCGCCAGCACGACCTTGCGCGCCGTGAACACCTCCCCGTCATCCAGCCGCAGCCGATAGCTGTCTCCGAGATGTTCCAGAGCGGTGACCTGTCTCTCTTCGAGCTCTGGCAGCAGCCGCCGCTGAAACTCCAGTCCATACGCACAGAAGGTGTCCAGCGCGACCGGAACACGTGTGGGGTCGTACGCGATCCCGCGCTCGGCACAGAAATGATGCAGCTCAAAGGCGCCCGCAGGATCGGAAAGATTCGAAGCGAAGCCATCGCTCTTGAGCAGCATGCCCTGCGGCATCTGCTTCTGCCACGTCTCCATCGGCCGGCCGACGATGCGGAATGGCACGCCCGCCGCCTTCAGGTGCGCTGCGAGCGAAAGACCATACGGTCCCGCCCCGACGATCGCAACTTCCGTATTCCGCATACCTCTCCTCCACTCCCGCTCTTGTTCTGGCGCACAGGCCGGGCTCTTCACCCCGCGGCCTGCTGGTTGTCGCTGTTCCGTTGCTGCTCAAAGGTAATGCGCTCGCTCCGCAATTTCGAGCATCTTTCGCACTGACTCCGTAACGGAAGATTCCGGCATACGTTACCGTCGGCACCACAAATCGTCAGACTGCCCGCCATTCGCCCTGAATATCGAGCAAAATGAGAGATCCAGACTGGACCCTTTGGAGAGAACACTCCGGCGAGGTAACGAGCTTTTCCCATGACGGAACACGTAACCGCGACTGCACCGCCCAGAATCCTGCTCGCTACCGTGCGCTCGTGGCCACTGGCAGCACGGCTCGCCATGGCGTTGCATGATGCGGGTGCTTCGGTCACGGCCTGGTGCCCCAGCGGCCACCCCATGCTCAAAACGCGCGCCATCGCGCGCCGTCACACAGCCAATGCACTGACGCCGGTCGCCTCGCTCGCCCACGCCATTGAATGCACTGTCCCTGATCTCATTGTGCCGGCCGACGATCAGACGACCGCCCATCTCCACGCCCTCTATCGCCGCTCTCCTGGAACGCTCATCGCCGCTCTGATCGAGCGATCGCTCGGCGACCCCGGCGGCTTTCCCATGACCTCCTCCCGTGCCAGGTTGCTCGCCCTTGCTCAAAGCCGCTCAGTGCCCGTACCCGCAACGCGCGTCATCGCCTCTCCCGGCGAGCTGCGCTCCTGGTTCGCGGACCATGGCTTCCCCGCGTTTCTGAAAGCCGATGGAACCTCCGGCGGCACCGGCGTCAAGCGCGTTCGATCGTTCGGCGACGCCGAGGCTGCCTTTCACGCGCTGAGCGCGCCTCCATCCTTACTGCGAGCGAGCAAACGCACCCTTCTGGACGGAGATCGATCGCTGCTGCTTCCCGCTCTCCATCGCGAACGCCCGGTCATCACCGTGCAACGTCACGTCCAAGGCACGGACGCGAACAGCGCCGTCTTCTGCTGGCGCGGAAAGGTCCTGGCCGGCATCGCCGCCCAGGTGCTGCACACCCGCAATACCCACGGCCCCTCCACCGTCGTGCGCCTGATCGAAGACCGGCGCATCGACCACGCTGCGCAGCAGATCGCAGCCGCCCTCAACCTATCCGGCTTTTACGGCTTCGATTTCGTCATTGAGGAGCGCAGCGGTCAACCGCTGCTCATTGAAATGAACGCCCGCGCCACGCAGATCGCGCACTTGCCGCGAGGCCAGCGCGGCGACCTGGCAGCCGCCGCCTTCTCTACGCTCTCTGGGCAGCCCATCGCGCCCCGGCCCTCTGTCATCGGCGGAGACATCGTCGCGCTGTTTCCGCAGGAGTGGTACCGCGATCCCGCGAGCAGCTACCTACGCACCGGCTATCACGATGTGCCCTGGTCCGAACCGGATCTGGTGGCCTATTGCATTCGGAACAAGCCCGGCTGGCAGCGTTGGCTTACCTACGAACATTGGCGCAGCCTGCGCGCAAAACCAGCTACCAGCCGAGAAGCAGCCTCCAGCCTCCACCCGGAGACCGGGATTTCAGCCTCCACTCCCTAGCCCTCCACTCCCTAGCCCTCCACTCCTAGCTAAGAACTGGTAGCTAAAAGCTGGCCTATCGCTTCGGTCCACCGCTCCAGCTCATCTTGCGGCACGCACTCGCGCTCGCTATGCGCGGTGCGCATGTCGCCCGGCCCCACCACCACCACCTCGTCCGCGACCGCAGCTACCCGCGAGGCCTCGGAGCTGAATGAAATCCCAGTGGACCGCGCGTGCAGCAGTTGTCCCAGCGAACGCGCAAGCTCGCCGCCCGCCGCAGCAAAGCCCGGCTCGACTCGCGTCACCGTCACATCAATCCGGCACCCAGTCCACGCGCGCTCGCAATCCTGCGCCAGCCGTTGCAGCTCCCGTCCGATATGCGCCGGGTCCTCCTCCGGCACGGGCCGCCACTCCACCGTGAACTTGCACTCACCCGCCAGGATGTTCTTCGCCGTCCCGCCCTCGATCCTGCCCACATTCACCGTGGTCTGCGGTGGAGTAAACAGCGGGTTTCGCGCTGACGCCGCTCCCGGCAACTCACCATACATCCTGTCCACCATCCGCGCCGCAATGCGGATCGCCGAGATCCCCTGCTCCGGAAATGCGCTATGCGCCTCCCGCGCGCGGATCCAGACCTGGGCCAGCCCATAGCCCTTCCCTGCCACCCCGACTGCAAGCGAGGTCGGCTCGCTGATGATCGCCCGGCGCACTCGCAGCTTGCTCGCCGCCAGCAGATGCTGCGCGCCCACGCAGCCCACCTCCTCATCCGCCGTCAGCACCAGCGCCATGCGGGATGATATCTCCTTCACGTTTACTCGTGAGATCGCCGCCAGAAAGCAGGCCAGCGAGCCCTTCACGTCGCACGCGCCCGATCCATGCAGCATGCCCGCCTCTTCGTGCAGCGCAGTAGCCTGAGTCCAACTCTCCGCGAATGGCACCGTGTCGGTGTGGCAGAACCACGCCAGATCGATCGGGTCGCTCATCGCGGCCTCTGCTCGCGGCGAACGAGCGATCAGGTTGACCTTTTCCACGCCCGCGACATCACGGTATGGATACTCGTCGACTGCCCAGCGCGCCCGCTCCAGGTACCGCTTCGCACACTCGATCAGTGGACGATTGGAGATCCGCGAAATCGACGGGATGGCCACCAGCTCCCGCAGGATGTCCACCGGATCGCTCATACTATCGCCTCGATCCCACGAATAAACACGCGCAGCGCTTGCGGCACGCCGACGAAATAGGCGATCTCCCGATAGTCGCGGAAGGCATGCAGCAGAAAGTCCGCATCCTTCCCTTCTTCGAGCGATCCAACCCGATCGCCGAGTCCCAGGCTGTACGCGGCGTTAATGGTCGAAGCAGTCAGCGACTCACTGGGCAACATGCGCATCTCCAGGCAGGCCAGCGACATCACCAGCGGCATCGAACTGGTCGGCGACGAGCCGGGGTTGAAGTCGGTCGCCAGCACCACCGGCAGGCCGGCTTCGATGATGCCGCGCGCATCCGGATATTGCATGCGGCTGAGCGCAAAGACCGACGCCGGCAGCAGTACCGGCTGTACCTCCGCCCGCTTGAGCATCGCGATGCCGTCGGCGTCCATGCACTCCAGGTGATCCGCCGTCGCGGCCCCCAGCTCCGCGGCCACCTGCACGCCCGCGCCCGCGCGAAACTGGTCTGCGTGCAGGCGCAATCCCAGCCCGTGCTGCTGGGCCGCGCGAAGAATCACCCGCGTCTCATCGACGGTGAAGGCGTGATCGTCGCAGAACGCGTCGCAGTAGCGCGCCAGCCCGCGCTCTTTCACCCGCGGAAGAATCTCTTCGACGATCAGCCGCACATAGCCCGCGCGGTCGTCTTTGAACTCCGGCGGTACCGTGTGCGCCGCCAGTAGCGTCGGCACGATGCGCACCGGTCCCTGGTCCGCGAGCGTGCTCAGGATTTCAAGGATGCGCAGTTCGTCGTCGAGCGTCAGCCCATAGCCCGACTTCGCTTCGAGCGTGGTTGTGCCGCCACGCACGCACCATGCTAGATGCTCCCGCGTAGTCGCCAGCAGCGCCGTGTCGGAAGCCGCGCGCGTCTTCGCGACCGTGCTCAGGATGCCGCCGCCCGCGGCCGCGATCTCGCCGTACGTCTTGCCGGCGATGCGCTGCTCGAATTCGTTCTCCCGCGTTCCGGCGAACACCAGATGCGTATGCGCGTCCACGAATCCCGGTGTCACAAGCCGCCCCGCTGCATCGATGACCGTCGTATCCGCCGTCATCAGCTTGCGGATCTCGGCATAGCTGCCAACCCTGGCGATGCGGCCATCGCGCACAAATATCGCGCGGTCGCGCTCGATGCCAAGCTCCCGCAACTCCGCACCATGCCGCGCGCGCCGTGGCCCGCGCAGCGTCACGAGCTCGCCGCAGTTCACGACCGCTGTCGTGCCCTGTTCCATTCAGCCCACCAGGGTGCCCCATCCTAGCGGAGCTAGGGTGGGGTCGTAGAGGTTGAAGGATGCACCGGGAAGCTTCACCTACACGCGACCCGGCTGCCGCATGGGAATGTGCACCCCGCGCTCATCCGCCGTGCGCTCGGCAGTCTCGTACCCCGCATCGACGTGGCGCGCCACGCCAATCCCCGGATCGTTGGTCAGCACCCGCCGGATGCGGCCCGCGGCCTTCTCCGTCCCGTCGGCAACCGTCACCTGTCCCGCATGCAGCGAGTAGCCCATGCCCACACCGCCGCCGTGATGAAACGAAACCCAGGTCGCACCGCTCGCCGTGTTCAGCAGCGCGTTCAGGATCGGCCAATCCGCCACCGCGTCCGACCCATCCTTCATGCGTTCCGTCTCGCGGTACGGCGACGCCACCGAGCCCGTATCCAGATGATCGCGGCCAATCGCCACCGGCGCCTTCAGCTCGCCGCGCTTCACCAGATCGTTGATGGCCTCACCCATCCGCGCTCGCTCACCATATCCCAGCCAGCAGATCCGCGCCGGCAGACCCTGAAATGCGAAGCGGTCTTTGGACAGACGCATCCACCGCGTCAGCACTTCGTTCTCTGGAAACAGTTCGAGCGCGAGCTTGTCCGTGCGGTAGATATCTGCCGGATCGCCCGAAAGCGCCACCCACCGGAACGGGCCCGAGCCCTCGCAGAAGAGCGGCCGGATAAACTCCGGCACGAAGCCGGGAATGTTGAAGGCATCTTTAGCGCCCGCGTCCGCGGCAAAACGGCGCAGATTGTTGCCGTAATCGAAGGCAATGGCGCCCGCGCGCTGCAGCGCCAGCATGGCTTCCACGTGCACCGCCATGGACGCAGTCGAGCGCCGCACATACTCTTTGGCATCGGCGCTCCGCAGCTCGGCTGCCTGCTGCAGGCTCATCCCCGCCGGAATGTATCCATTCAGCGGATCGTGCGCGCTGGTCTGGTCCGTCACCACATCAATCGGGTGCCCGCGCCGCACCAACTCCGGCAGCACCTCGGCGCAGTTGCCCACCAAGCCGATGGAGAAAGGCCGTCCCTCACGCCGCGCCTGCTCGCATAGTCCCAACGCCTCGTCCAGATCGTCCGACACCGCATCGCAATAGCGCGTCGCCACCCGCCGCTCGATGCGCGAGCGATCGCAATCAATCCCCAGGAAGACCCCATCGTTCAGCGTCACCGCCAGCGGCTGCGCGCCGCCCATGCCCCCGATGCCGCCGCTCACCACCAGCCGCCCCTTCAGGCTGCCGCCAAAATCGCGCTCCGCCAGTGCCGCAAAGGTCTGGTATGTGCCCTGCAGAATCCCCTGCGTCCCGATGTAGATCCAGCTCCCCGCCGTCATCTGCCCATACATCATCAGGCCCGCGCGATCCAGTCGATGAAACTCGTCCCAGTTGGCCCACGCGCCCACCAGATTCGAGTTTGCGATCAGCACCCGCGGCGCCATGTCATGCGTCTCGAATACCGCGACCGGCTTGCCTGATTGCACCAGCAGCGTCTGGTCGTCGCCGAGCGCTTCGAGTTCGCGCACGATCGCGTGATAACAATCCCAGTTGCGCGCCGCCTTGCCGATGCCGCCGTACACCACCAGGTCCTGCGGCCGCTCCGCCACGTCGGGATCGAGATTATTCATCAGGCAGCGCAGCGCCGCCTCCTGCTGCCATCCCTTGCAGCGCAGCGTCGTCCCCCGCGGCGCGCGGATAGCGCCCGCTCCTGAACCCGTTCCTGCTCCCGAACTCACGACTGTGCTCATCCTTCCACCTCTTCACCCTTGTTCCTGGCCCGATACCGTCCACTTCCCCACGCGCATATCATCCTGAGCGAAGCACGCAGTGCGCAGTCGAAGGATCTGCGTCTTGCCTTTCCGCCACACGCGGACAGCTACCCGTTCCACACCCGATCCCGTGTCCGCCTGTACGCACTCACAATCGATTCCTGCTCCACATGCTCGCCATCCCGCACCACCAACCGCCCGCCCACCGCCACATCCGCAATCGCGCTCTTGGCCATGCCGAACACGATCAGCGCCGGCAGGTCCCCGCCATCCGAACCCGCAATCGACAGATCGTTCAAATCGACGGTGAAGAAGTCCGCCGGCATTCCCTTCGCCAGCGTCCCGCCGCCCAGACCCACCGCGCTCGCGCCACCCTCCGTCGCATAACGAAACAGTCGCTGCGACATATTCTGAACAGTGCCTTCAGCAGAAGCAATCCCGTCCAGCACCGCCCGCTCTCCGGTCATCAGCCGCAAATGGTACTCGAGCGCCCGCGCGTCCTCCAGCAGATCGATCTGCGCCTGGCTGTCCGTGCCGAACGCAAAGCGCACTCCCTGCTCCGCCGCCCGGCGCGCATCCACAATGCCGTCCCCCAGGTTCCGCTCCGTCGTGGGACAGGCGCAGATCATCGCCCCGGCGTTCCCCATACTCCGCACCTCATCCTCGGTAGTGTGGATGGCATGCACCGCAACGAAACGCGGCGACAGCAACCCCTGCTCCGCCAGCAGCGCCACCGGCGTTCTGCCGTACTCCGTCTCGCACGCGCGCAGCTCCGCCGGCTGCTCCGCCACATGCATGTGCAGCGGCAACTTCCGCTCTTCGGCCCACATGGCAATCTCTTTCAGTTCCGGCAGCGGCACCGCGCGAATGCTGTGCGGCGCCACCCCCAGCCACGCATCCGGAGCCCCCGCCACGTGCAGGTGCTGCAGCCAGCCCTGCAGAGACTCCGCATTGCGCAGATACTCCTCCGCCGTCTCGTAGAAGCGCCGCTGGCCCGGATGTGGAGACAGCCCATAGCCGGCGCGCAGGTATGCCGACCGCAGCAGCCCGA
Source organism: Acidobacteriaceae bacterium (assembly GCA_051001135.1). GTDB lineage: Bacteria > Acidobacteriota > Terriglobia > Terriglobales > Acidobacteriaceae > CAWHMN01. Next base: position 30,670 of record JBPCNO010000172.1, on the reverse strand, counting down.
TCCGCATCCCCACTGAAAGCGCGGCGTCTACCACCTGCTTCGCCAGCAGGTTGGGATCCTCATACGCGCCGCCCTCCGGCGTGCGATGCACATAATGGAACTCGCCCACCGTCGTGATCCCGGCGCGCAGCATCTCGAGGAAAGTCATCCGCGCCACGGCGTAGATCTCTTCCGGCGATAACGTAGCCGCCGCGCGGTACATCGCCTCTCGCCACGTCCAGAAGGTGTCGCCGTTGCCCGCCCGGCTCTCGCTGCGCCCGCGGATCAGCCGCTGGAAGGTGTGCGAGTGCGCATTCACCATGCCCGGCAGCAGCGCCTTCCCGGGCAGGCGAACCCGTTCGGCCTCGCCCGCCTCCGCCGCCACGGGAACGATGCCCGCGATCCCGCCCCGTGCATCCGTCAGCAATCCCACGCCGCTCTCAAAGCGGCCTTCGGTCGCGCCTCCCGTATAGAGCAGGTCTGGTTGGTAGAAGATGGCCATGGCAGCGGGTCTGGATAGAGCTCTGCGACTCCCTACCATACCAAAGCCGGCACCGGCCGCGCTCTTCCACATCCCACCCGGCGTTCACCTAAATCTTCCGCCTGCACTCCCCGTGGACGCGCATCCTAACTAGGCGAAGGAGAACCAGCATGGCCGATGCCCACAAATGCAAGCATGCCCTCTGCACCTGCACCGTCGCTGCGGGCGAGAAGTTCTGCAGCGCAGTGTGCGAAGGCGCCAGCAAGCGCACCAACCTCGCCTGCGACTGCCCCCATCCGGACTGCAAAGGACACGTAGCCAAGCTCTAACGGCCGAAAACGGGGTCCATCCCTTTCGTCGCCGGCATGTGCCGGCTCTAGGTGTGTGACCCGGTGTGTGAGCCGGTGTGTGACTCGGTGTGTGACCCAAAGAGCGATGCGTTCAGCAACCTCGCCGACGCTGTCTCGGGCCTGTTTCGAGATGTCTTTTGCATCGAGAAAACATCAGTTCGGCTGGCAAATCGGCCCTGCCAGCCTTCCCCTCGGGATGCCCTGGAACTCGATGTCATCTTCCCAGCCGCAGAGTAGAGGCGGGGTAAAGGCGCGGCGAGCAATATTCGGTCGTCTCGCCGGTTCGTAGTAAATGTTTTTCAACAATCCCTGAAAATTCATAGGAGCAGCTATGGCAACGACAGCAGTGGCAGAGGCAACCATGAAGGCCGCGCAGATTCCAAAGGGTGGAGCGGATTTCCAGATCGTCGAGCGCGAGATTCCCAAGCCGGATGCAGGACAGGTGCGGATCAAGGTGCAGGCCTGTGGCGTCTGCCACAGCGACTCGCTCACGGTAGAAGGCTCCTGGCCCGGCATTCAGTACCCCCGCGTTCCAGGACATGAAGTGGCGGGCGTCATCGATGAAGTGGGCGCCGGTGTTTTCGCGTGGACGAAGGGGCAGCGTGTCGGCGTCGGCTGGCACGGGGGTCAGGACAATACGTGTCGCGAGTGCCGGCGCGGCGATTTTCGTAATTGCCGAAATGTGAAGATTCCGGGCATCAGCTATGACGGCGGATACCAGCAATACATGGTGGCTCCGGTGGAAGCACTGGTGGCGATACCGCAAAGCCTCAGCGACATCGAAGCAGCACCGCTGCTCTGCGCGGGAATTACCACCTACAACGCGCTGCGGCACAGCGGTGCGCTCCCCGGCGACCTTGTCGCGGTCCAGGGTATCGGCGGTCTGGGTCACCTCGGAATTCAATTCGCGAACAAGTTTGGCTATAAGGTCGCGGCCATCGGGCGGGGTTCCGAAAACGCGGCGCTCGCAAAGAAACTCGGAGCGAGTGTGTATATCGACAGCAAAGCGACCAACGCAGCCGAGGAATTGCAAAAGCTGGGCGGCGCACGCGTAATTGTGGCGACAGCCCCAAGCTCGAAAGCGATGTCCGAGCTGATCGACGGTCTGGGGCCGAACGGCAAGCTCATAGTGATCGGCGCGACCTTTGACCCCATTGAGGTCACGCCGGCACAGCTCATCATTGGAAGCAAAACCATTCAAGGCTGGGCCGCCGGAACACCCGCCGATTCGGAGGACACACTGCGCTTCGCCGAACTGAGCGGCGTGCGTCCCATGATTGAAACCTATCCGCTCGAAAAAGCAGCGGAGGCTTACGCACGCATGATGAGCGGCAAGGCAGAATTTCGTGTCGTTCTGACGATGTGAGGGTGGCCAACGGCGCGATCGAGAAACGCGGCGAGCGCCGCTCTGCGAAGTCGCATACCAGGAGCTAAACGATGCGCCGCACCTGGCCCGCCGATCTCAGCGGCTAATGATCACTTCGTAGAGATTGTCTTTGGCGAGGAAGAACTTGTAGCCGGCGTAGCTGCCAAACGTCTTCTCGATACTCCGATTGGTGAACACCTGCTGCATCGCTACGGGCGCCGTAGCCTGCATCTCGATGGCGTCGCTATCCGTCAGGTGGTAGCGGCAGTAGGCCGTATTGTCCCCATTGATCTTGTTGTGGAACAGCGCCAGCACCTTGCCGCCCGGACGCATCGACGCATGCAGCCGTCCCACCACCGGCGTCACCAATTCACCTGGCAGGTAGTCCAGAGTCGACCACAGCAGCACGACATCGAACTCCCGGTCGGCGAAGTCCAGGTTCTGCGCCAGGAAACCCTCCACGTCGAAGCGCGCCGCATCCTCGCCTTCTACCTTCTTCCTCCACTCCGGCCGGTGCGCCTCCGGCACCAGGTCGGACATATACACGCTCTGGCCCATGTTGGTGAGGAAGTTGATGTTGGTGGGCGAGGTCGGCCCGATGTCCAGAACCCGCAGCCCGGTCTCCCCCTTCAGCGACTTCTGCAGCGCTGCCCAGCCGCTGGAGTGCCGCGCCACCCGCGGTCCGGACAGGACCGTGGGGCTCTTGCTGCCTGTCTCCCCTTGCGACTTTTGAAATATGTTCTTAAACACGATAGATGTCGATCTCTCTCCCGGGCTGTCCCATCCTGAACGAAACGGAGGGTGGGAAGCCATACACGCTTACAACCGGCGCGATGCGGGTGCCCCATCCTGAACGGAGTGAAGGGTGGGTCGGTCCCACCCACACGGTGGTCATCCTGAGCGGAGCATCCAATCCGTAGCCCGGAAACCTGCTTCCCATCCAGGCGCTTCGACGCCGAACCGCCCGGCTACGCGTTCGCAGGCGCCGGCTTGGGCACGGCGCTCCCCTGCACCAGGTCCACCTTGCCTTTAAAGTTGGCGTTCTCTTCGATCGACAGGCGCGCCGCCGTAATGTCCCCATTCAGGGTACCGCCATTGCGCAGCTCCAGCTTGCCGGTAGCGCGTACATCCCCCTTCAGGTTGCCCAGGACGATCACGTCGCGCGCCGATACGTTCGCGGAAACAAAGGCGTTCGGCCCAATAGTCAGCCGGCTGTCGTTGAGCGTGATCGTGCCCTCCACCTTCCCGTCCACCAGCAGATCTTCACTGCCATTCACTTCGCCTCGGATCTGTACAGACTTCCCTATCACTGCTGCGCCGGACTCGCCAACCGCCATGTATCGTTCTCCTGTCGTGTCATTCCATCCTGCAGGCACTATACGCAAGCTGGCAACCGCACTGCAATCACCGCACCGCGTCACGGGCGATGAAGTCACCACGGTGATCACCTGCATGCAGAACGCAGGAGACACGCCGGGCGACCGCAGGTTAGTGTGAAAGCATCGAGCATCTGCGCCGATAGAACGTCTAACGGACAGCACAGGTCTCCAGAGGAAAGCTGGTCTATGCACTCTTTGCAGTCCAGAAATGATCGAAAGCCGGCGCGCCATCCAAGCCGGCGTCTGCCTCTCGCTCTTCTGCCCCTTACCCTCGCCATGACGTTCGCGTGCCTGTCGTCGGCCGCCCGTGGGCAAAACAGCTCGCCGGAAGAGACCGTTGCGCTGGTCCGCGATGCCTCCTGGAACGAGATGCATGCCTCCAACAGCAGCAATCAGCCCTTCCGTTACCGCCTGCACAAGAGCGACGAGAAGGGCTCCTCCACCAAGGAGATCGTCGAAACCCGCGATGGCGACGTCGCTCGCCTGCTCGAGCTGAACGACCAGCCCCTCACCCCGGACCAGCAGCAAAAAGAGCTTGCGCGGCTGTCCAATCTTCTCGCCCATCCGGAACTGCAGGCGCACCGCCGCAAGCGGGAGAAGGAAGACAGCAATCGGGCCGACGAGATGGTCCGCCTGCTACCGGACGCCTTTCTCTACACCAACCTGGGCATCGTTCCCGGCCCCAGCGGGCCCGCCTACCGGCTTTCCTTCAAACCCAATCCTGCGTTCATCCCGCCGGACCGCGAGGCTGAGCTCTATCACGGCATGGCCGGCGAACTCTGGATCGATGTGGCCGAAAAGCGCATGGCCAAGCTCGACGGGCACCTCATCAGCGATGTCAACTTCGGCTGGGGCATGATCGGCCGGCTGTACCAGGGGGGCACCATCCTGGTGGTGCAGAAGAACGTGGGCATGCATCATTGGGAGCAGACCCAGCTCCAGCTCAATCTCACCGGCAAGATCCTGATGGTCAAAGATCTCATCATCAAGACCACGGAAGCCGCCTCCGATTTCCATCCTGTGGAGAAGCAGATGACCTACCAGGACGCCATTCACCTGCTCCAGAGCCAATCCCCCGCCGGTACCCAGGCCTCCCTCGGCACCCCTTGAGAATCCCGGCGTTGATGACCCCGCCGTGCGGAGTTCTCCTGTTTGACGCTTCACAATTTGTGAAGTATTCTATGTGACGATGATCATCGTCACCCTGAGACATCTGGCAGAGGCGATGAAAACCTATCCAGATGCAGCCGCCGAAATCAAGGCTTGGGTGGCGTTATCGAAAACGGCACGGTGGGAGAATCTGGTAGAGGTACGCAGCCTTTTCAAAGATGCTGACGGCGTTGACGGATATGTGGTCTTCAACATCAGGAGAAATAGGTATCGCCTGATTACGGTGATCCACTACTCGAAAGAACTCGGCAATCGATGTACCGAGGGCCACATATACATCCGGTCATTCCTTACACACAGCGAATACGATAACCGCGGGAATTGGGATAGAAAGTACGGTACACAATGAGCACAGATCTGGCCGATCCAGCAGACATGATCGAACGCGGCGCGCCTCACGTGATTCACTCCGATGCGCAACTGGAGGAATACACCGAGGCTCTGTTCAGTCTCACGCTGATTGAGAAGCCCACAGATGCGCAGATGGAGGCGATTGATCTTCTCACGCTCTTGATTCAGAACTATGAAGGGGAGCACTACTCGATCCCTAAGGCGTCTCCGATAGAAGTGGTGAGATTTCTCCTCGATCAGCAGAGCCTGTCACAAAAAGACGTAGCTCCAGAGTTTGGGAGTGAGAGCGCGGTATCCATGTTCCTGTCGGGCAGTCGTCCATTGAATCTTCGCCAGATCATCAATCTGAGCGAACGTTTCCATGTTCCAACCAATGTATTTATGCACGCAGCCTAACGACGGCGAACCAGCGGAGCACCCCCGCATGAGAGCGTGGGCATCCTCCTGAGCGACGCGCAGCTGAGTGGACGCGGGCGCCCCATTCTTCGCGCCAGATCGCCGTCTCGGCCGCCGCAAAAGCTGGAGCGCAAAGGGTGGGTTTCCACCCAGGGATGGAGTCAGCCAGGGATGGAGTCAGCCAGGGATGGAGCCAGGCCACCTGTCCTTACGTTTCCTCCAACCCTGACGTGACAAACCGGGACTGACAGACCTCAAACCCCGACCCTAGGAGAAGCTGGAGTCGTCGCCCCCGCCGTCGTCGAAAGTTCCGCCATCGTCGAAGCCGTTGCCGTCATCGAGCGAAGCCTGGTCGGACGACCCGTCATCCACATCCGCGTCCGCCAGATCCATCGGTTGCTCGCTTCCGTCATCGCCCTGCACGCTGGCGTCGTCTGCCAGATCGCTCTGCGGCGACAGGCCGGCATCGCCCTGCTGCGCAGTGGACTGCAGGTCCTGCAGCCGATCGTCACCTGACTCGTTCCCCGGCCCTCCGGCCGGCGAATCGTAGTAGTTGTTGATGACCGTCTCTTCCCCCATGCCAGGGCCGCCCATACCCGCCCCGCCGGGAAAGCCGCCGCCGCCGCCAAACCCCGCCGAGTGCCCGAACCCGTGCATCAGCGACTCGACACCCTCAAACGCCAGAGCGCCCGCCGCCACCCCGGCAGCCGTGGTCGCCGCAGAGCGCAGAAAGCTCGACCCGCCACCCTGCTGGGGCGCCGGGGGATAGCCCTGCGGCGCGCCATAGGCCGGCGGATAGCCCCCGCCCTGCCCTCCACCGGCTGGACCGGCCGGAGGATAGCTCTGCTGGACCGGCGCGTAGGCCGGCTGCGTAGCGGAGGAAGTGGCAGGCCGCTGCGCCTGCGGCTCGTCCTTGTGTCCGAACAGTCCGCCAAGGAAGCTGGTGGCCCTGGCTGGCTGGTTGGCCGCCTGCTGCGGCGCCGGCTGGCGCTTCAACTGGTCGATCTGCGCCTTGGCCTGTTCCAGTGCATAGTTCTGCACCAGCACCGTCTGCGCCATCACATACAGCGCCTGCAGGCTCTCCTCCGGACTCTGCCCCAGCCGCTGCCTCAACAGGTCCTCTGCTTCGCTGTCCTTCTCCGGCAGCCGTGTACCTTCTATCCGTCCCACCAGATCTGAAAGCATCGTCCGTTCCTGCGGCGTCATGGTCTCTCCTCGGGAGCTCTGCTCCCCACTGCTATTCCCCTGAAACGAGCCCTGAAACGAATCTGAGATGAGCGATCCACCCTCAGGTTCGGTTGCTACTCAGCAGAGAGACGGGTCATGAAACCGAGGCCAGCGCGCGCACCTCTTCCGTGCGCACCGTCAACCGCTTCACCATCGTCTCCTTCACCTCGAACCCGCGGCCGGGCGTCGTTGGCACGGTGATCTCGCCCTCCGCCGACACCGTAACCTCGGGGTCGATGATGTCCTCCGCCCAGTAGCGTCTGGAAGCAGATACGTCGCCCGGAAGCTGAAAGTTCGGCAGCGACGACAGCGCGATATTGTGCGACCGCCCAATCCCAGTCTCGAGCATCCCGCCGCACCACACCGGAATGCCGCGCTCCTCCGCCGCATTGTGCACGGCAATCGCCTCGCCGATGCCCCCCACGCGGCCGATCTTGATGTTGATAATGCGGCAGGATTCCATGTCGATGGCCGCCAGCGCATCCCGCCGGTTGCGGATCGACTCATCCAGGCACACCGCCGTCTCCAGCCGCTTCTGCAACATGGAGTGGTAGTAGAAGTCATCCGCCCACAGCGGTTGCTCGATCATCAGCAGTCCGAAGCGGTCGAAGTGCGCCAGATGGTCCATGTCCTTCAAGCGATAGGCCGAGTTTGCGTCCACGCTCAGCATGATCTCCGGCCAGCGCTCGCGCACCGCTTCGAGCATCTCCACGTCCCAGCCGGGCTGGCACTTCAGCTTGATGCGCTGATACCCCGCGGCTAGCTCCCGCTCCACCTTGGCCAACTGCGCTTCCATCGTCGGCTGAATACCGATGGATACGCCGCAGGGAATGGTCGTCCGCGTTCCGCCCAGCAGCTCCGCCAGCGGCTGCTTCAGCAGTTGCGCCTCCAGGTCCCAGATGGCGCACTCCAGTGCTGCCTTGGCCATCCTGTTGCCGCGCACCCGGCTCAGGATGGGTGAACAACTGCCCGCGTTCTCGATCTCCGCCGCCGCGAGCATGGGCGCAAGCTCGCCCATCAGCACCACCCATGCGGTATCGATCGATTCCTCGGAGTAGTAGGGATGCTCCCCGGCGACGCACTCCCCCCAGCCGGTCAAGCCCTCGGCGTGCACTTCCACCAGCAGCACGCGACGATCCGTCGTCGTTCCGAAGCTGGTCCGGAACGGTTCCACCAGCGGCATGCGGATCTCACGCAACAGGATTGCGTCGATTCTCATAAAACCTCACTCATGATTGCGTGCTTTTCCTTCTGCCCGCTCTGTTCCGGCCCTGCCGCGTTCCAGCGGCCGAGTTCGAATATCCCATTTCCTGCTTGGTCGCGCACGAACCCGATCACCGCCAGGCCGCGCGCGAATGCCATCTGGAAGCGTTCCCGATTCATCGTCTGCACAGCCAATGCCCGCTCCTGCCGGGCGGCGGACTCCTTCCACTCCATCACGCCCGCTGGAAGCTCGATGCGGTCCTCAACCTGAGAATGCGGCCGTTCCGCGGACGGGCATTCTCCCGCAAGCGCCCGCATCACCCGCTCGGAATCCAGCCACCACTCTGCATGCAGACGGTCCGACGGCAGCCCATCCTGAAGCCGTGCCGAGGATACACCATAAAAGTTCGAAGAATATGAACGCGCAATCGCCCCCAGCTTCTCGACGTTGAAGAACGCATTCTTTATTTCCAGTGGATCGAACGTCCATTCCATCAGCCGAATACCGCGCTCCAGCGCATCCGCTCGTTGCGCCAGCTTCAGGCGGCGTCCAACCCCCCGATTGCGATACTCCGGCCGCACCGCCAGCTTGTGCGAGTGGAGGTAGACCTGGCCGTTCCGCCAACCCGGCAGCGCCATGGCGAAGCCGGCCATCGCGCCACTCTCGGTAAACGCGCCGATCGCCTGACCGCCGATCCGCCGCGTCACCACAAACACTCGCCGGGGGACGAGAGCCTCATCGTCATTGCCCCAGGTCTGGCGCTGCAGATCCACGCAGGCATCCAGCTCCTCGAATCCGCTGCAGGCGCGCACCACCAGTCTGTCTACGCCATTGCCCGCATTCAGGTTGCTCATGCGGGCCGCTCCACCGCCGCTTCGCGTTGCTTGGCTGCGATCCATAGGAGCTCCAGTTCAGCAGCCGAGCGCGCAGTCAGGGGTACGTCTCCAGAGCTTTGTTCCATTGCTCCGAACCTCCGCCGGAACTTGCGATTGGTGCGCTTCAGCGCCAGCTCCGGATCGATGTGGAGATGGCGCGCCAGATTGACCACCGTAAACAGCAGGTCGCCGAGTTCGCCTTCCGCGGCGTCCGGGTCCCTCTCCGGCGCTGTCATCTCCACCTCCAGTTCCGCGCATTCCTCTTCGATCTTGCGCAAAAGCCCGTGGGCATCCGGCCAGTCAAAACCGACCTTCGCCGCCTTGCCGCCAAGCTTGGTCGCCTCCAGCAGAGCCGGAAACGCCACCGGCACCGCATCCAGCAGCGACGCGCCGCGCTTCCCGTTCTGGCTCGCCGATTCGTCCGCTGCTCTCTCCGCCAGCTTGATGGCCTCCCAGTTCCGCAGCACCTGGTCTGCGCCCCCACTGCCGTTTGCATCCCGAGCGTCGTCAGCCGACATGTCCACCGCCCCGACGACTGCGCGATTCCCAGCCGCCGCTGCGGCTTCCTCGCCGAACACATGTGGATGACGCCGCACCAGCTTGCGGTTCAAATGAATCAGCACCTCGGCGATGGAGAAGTAGCCCGCATCCTGCGCCATCTGGGCATAGAACAGGACCTGCAGCAACAGATCGCCCAGCTCCCCCGCGAGGTCCACCCAGTGCTCGCGCTCGATCGCATCGAGCACCTCGTAGCACTCTTCAAGGGTGTACTTGCGAATGGAGGCGAAGCTCTGCTCACGGTCCCAGGGGCACCCGTCAGGACCACGCAGCCGCGCCATGATGCGCACGCTCTCCTCAAACAGAGCAGCCACCTCCGGTTGTTGTCCGCTTCGTTGTCCGCTCACCGCTTGGCCCATGCAAACACTCTACCGCAGGCTGCCGCCCGGTTATAAATGCAGACATAAATGCGGATATAAATGCGAAGAACCATCCCGCCCGGCTCCGTAGAAGCAAATAGCCGAATGTCTTCGCATGCAGCAGTGCGCACTCACTACAATCGTCGGGAGACCGCATGCCCTTGCCCACGCCCATGATCGCCCTGTTCGTCATCCTGCTGGGGCTCGCCGTCGGCAGCTTTCTGAATGTCTGCATCACCCGCCTGCCACTGCGGCAATCGGTGGTCGCTCCACGCTCCCGCTGCCCGCAATGCGGTCACGCGATCTCCGCCAGTGACAATATTCCGCTGGTCAGTTGGGTGCGCTTGCGCGGCCGTTGCCGTCACTGCAGCGCAGGCATTTCCTGGCGCTATCCGCTCATCGAAGCCGCGATGGCTGCGCTCTTCCTGCTGTGCTTCCTTGTCTTTGGGCTCACCCTGGACGCGCTGGGTGCGAGCGTCTTCTGCTTCTTCATGCTCGCGCTGTGCGCGACCGATGCGGAGAGGCTCAAGCTGCCCGATGCGCTCACGCTTCCCGCTCTGGGCCTGGGGATAGCCTGGCGCATGATCTCGAGCGGCATCGGCGATGCGCAACCCTGGCGCACCGCCGGCGCGATCGGACTGCGCGCTGTCCTCTCTGCCGGCGCGGCAGCACTGGGATTGCTGCTCATCCGCGCGCTCTACTTCGCGGTGCGGCGGCGCATCGGGCTGGGGCTTGGAGACGTGAAGCTCGCGGCCGCCATCGCCGCTTGGCTGGGCATCCGGCAGTTTCTGCTGGTCTTCTTCCTCGCGGTGGTGGTGGGCGCTCTGGTCGGTATCGCCTTCATCCGGCCGAGGCACAAACAGCAAGAGGAACCCGCCCGGGTCCCTCTTGGTTCATTTCTATGCCTCGCCGCGATCTATACCGCGTTTCTGGGCCGCGTCACCCTCGGCTGGTATCTGCGCCTGTTTCCCTGAAGCCGGTTGCTTCCCGAGGCTGGTTGCTTTCCTGACGCCGGCTCAGGCGTTCACGATCGCCCGCTGGTGCACCACCTCCACCACGATGCTGTGGCGAATCCTTCGCACCTGTCCCAGGTGATGCCGCATGTGCACTGCGTGGTAGCGCCGCCATTGATCGATGCGCAGCGGCCCCAGCAGAAAGTGCCGCCCGACACGCTCCATTCCAAACCGTTTGCGGCAGATGTCGAGCGTTGCATCCATCATCTCCAGCTCCCGCTCCAGTTCCAATGCCAACTCCCTGCCGCTGGCCATGGGCAGCGCGGCAGCAGGCGCTGTCTCCTCCGGCGCAGGTATGCCGACCGGCATGTAGCCAACCCCCAGCACCATCAATTGCAGCAGCCATTCCGGCCGGGTGCGGTGCGTTGCCGAACAGATGCGGCCCTTGCGCAATCGCTCTTCCAGCTCCCTCCGCGATGCGCGCAGCGACAGCAGCAGGTGCTCGACCACCTGCTGGATCGTCCAACAGAACGGGCGGCCGGCTGGATGCACCTGCGTGCTTGCCGTGTCCACCGCTCCCAACTCCGCCATGAACCTCGCGCACGTGTCTGCCAGCACCTGATGCACCGCTCGCCCCCCAAGCGCCCTCAGGACGCTCTCTCCGCACATCTGCAACGTGTCTCAAGCTACATCGCCGGAAACGAAAGCGATATAGTCCCAAAAGGGGATTAGCTTCGCCCGCCGGTAACTAGAGACAAATGATTGATGGAACAATACTTCCTGCACATTTATCAGGGCAAGGGAGAACTGCGCAGGCAAATTGGCGCCGCAGCTTCTTCCACCTTTGTGCTATCCGGCTACTTCTTTGCCCCCAGGCCACTGAGCGCCTTGCGCGCGACCTTGGCTCGCGAACCATCGGGCTCGATATCGAGAAAGAGCTGGTAGTTCGCAATCGCCTCCTGGGTGTGCTGCAGATGCCGGGCGGCCTCTGCCAGTCCGAAGATCGCGTCCACGTTGGTCGGGTCCATCTTTCCCGCATCCGCGAAGCGGGCATAGGCGCCCTTGTCGTCGCCCGTACCAAGGTAGAAGTTCCCCACCTGGATGTCCTTCTTGGCGCGGGCGGTGGCGGAGAGCGACCCTGCATCGACGTTGTCGCTTGGCTTCGGCAGCTTGCGTCTGCCAACATCCGGATCGGGGTCTCCGCTGTCGCGGTCCATGGCCGGATTGTAGGAAGAGCTGGAACTTACACCTGAGCTGGAGGACGACGACGACGCGCTCTTTGCCGCCTCCCGCGATACATCCTCCGGGAAGGGATTGTCCTGAGCCGCGGAGGACGGCTTCCCCTGCTGATCGCTCGCGGGTGTTCCCCGCGTCGCGGGATTATGGGGCGTCGCGGGAGTATCGGGCGTCGCAGAAGCATCGGGCTTCGCGGGCGCATTGGAAGTACCGGGTGCATCCGGCACGCCCTGGCTGCCTCCACTGGATTGCTTCTTCGCGCCATCCCGCGTCTGCTGCTTCCCTGCCTGCGCGCTGCTGTCGTTCGCGGAAGTCTGGCCTGACGTCTGGCCTGAAGTCTGGCCCGAAGTCTGGGCGACCGCCGGGGCAGTCCACAGCCCCGCCAGCAATGCCAAAAGCAGCGCTCCGGCGGCTCGCCCTGGGCAGACGCGATCCATACATCTCACAGCCCCAGTGTAAGCCAAAGGCCGCCTGGCTCGCGATACACTGCTGCCATCCATGGGTCTGATCATCCGCTCCTCTGCTATTCACGCCGCAGGCTGCTACACCACCGCGCCTGTCCGCAAAGGCGAACGCGTCGTCGAATACACCGGTCCGCGCATCGCCAAGGAGGTGGCCGACGAGCGCTATCAGAACTCGCCCACTACCTACCTCTTCGGCATCGGCGATGGTGCAACCGTCATCGACGGTCACGGAACCGCCATGTTCATCAACCACTCCTGCGCGCCCAACTGCGAGACCGATGAGATCGACGAGCGGGTATGGATCATCGCCCTGCGCGACATCCAGGCGGGCGAGGAGCTGACCTACGACTACAACCTCTACGACGGGGACGAGAGCGACGCCCGCTGCAACTGCGGGGCCAGCACCTGCCGCAAGACCATGTACTCCCCCGAAGAGATCCGCCGCCGTGAGCGCGCGGCCAGGAAGGCTGCCGCCAAGAAGGCGGCGGCGGCGAAGAAGCCCCGCACGCGCTGAAGGGGACGGCCTTCATGCCGCCCAATAACTAACTGGCGCAAACATCAGCGCGGCTTCAGCCGCCGAGGGGCCCCCTCGCGCCTCCCTGTGCTCGGCCATCGTCCTCTACAATGGAGAGGACCCATGGCATATCAGGTTTTAGCGCGGAAATACCGCCCGCAGCGCTTCGCCGACGTCGCCGGCCAGGAACACGTCACCCGGACACTTCTCAACGCACTGGCGCAGGGCCGCATCGCTCACGGCTACATCTTCAGCGGCCATCGCGGCATCGGCAAGACGACCATCGCCCGCATTGTCGCTATGGCCCTCAACTGCCAGCACGCCATCGGCTCCCCGGAGCGGCCGACGCCGGAGCCCTGCGGTATCTGCGACTCCTGCACCGAGATTCGCATCGGCTCAGCCGTCGACGTGATCGAGATCGACGCCGCCACCAACCGCGGCATCGATGAGATCCGCGAACTGCGCGAGGCCGCCCGCTATCGCCCCGCCCGCGACCGCTACAAGATCTACATCCTGGACGAGGCTCACCAGATCACGGACGCGGCCTTCAACGCGCTGCTCAAGACGCTCGAAGAGCCGCCCGAGCACGTCGTCTTCATGATGGCCACCACCCAGCCGGAGGACATTCCGCAGACCATCCGCTCGCGCTCCCAGCACTTCTCCTTCCATGCCGTCCGCTACGACGACATCCTGAGCGAGCTGCGCGCCATCGCGGAGAAGGAGAGCATCGCCTTCGACGACAGCGCATTGGGGCTGCTGGCCGAGGCCGGAGATGGCTCCATGCGCGATGCCCTCTCCATCATGGACCAGGCCATCGCCAGCGCGCCTGCGGACGCCGGCGGCAAGCCGCATCTGGATGCGGCGCAGATTCGCGAGCTGATGGGCGCCGTGCCGAATACCGTCTTCGAGCGGCTGCTGGAATCGATCAGCGAGAATGCCAGCGCCGCCGTGATGGAAGAGGCCAACCGCCTGCTCGCCGCCGGCAACAGCCCCTCGCAACTGGCGCGGCAGTTCGTGCGCTACCTGCGCAATGCGCTGATGGCGCGGCTGGATGGCGAGGCCTCGGAATTGCTCCAGATCTCCGCCGATGAACGCGCCCGCGCCGCCCGCACCGCCATGCTCTTCTCCGAAGAAGACCTGACGCGCTTTCTGCAGGTGATGCTGCGCACCTTCGACGAGCTGAACTACCGCCAGGAGCCGCGCTTTCATCTGGAGCTCGGGCTGCTGAAGCTGGTCCACATGCAGCGGCTTATTCCGCTCGAACAGCTCATGAGCCAGCTTCCAACAGCGGGTTCACGGCCCATCGGCGCTTCCGCGCGGCAAACCTCCGGCGCCACTCGTCCCCTCGCTACCGGCAGAGCACCGGTGCCGCCGGTCGCCGGTGCACGCAGTGCTCCCGCTTCTCCGCCGTCTTCCTCGCCCTCCGAACAACCGGCCTTCTCGCCCTTCGAGACCGACTCGCGCCGCAAACGAACAGATGCCCCCGATGCTAGAGCCGAGGCGAAACCGGAAGCAAGACCGGAGATCAGACCCGAGGTCAGGCCCGAGGTCAGGCCCGAAGTCAGACCGGAGCCCAAGGCAGCAGCCGTTGCTGTTCTTCTCGATGGCACTGCCGAGTCCGAGGCGCCTGTCGCCATTTCCGTCGCCGCGGCTGTGGCCGACGTCGCGCCCCTGCTCCGGCGCGAGCCACCGGAGCCGCAGCCCAACGGTCACATGAACCCGGAAGAAGAGCGCCGCGAGGCCGAGGTTGAGGAGGAGATTGAGTCCAGCTCTTCACCGTCACCCGCTGTGCTCCCCACCCCGGAAGCCGCCCCGCACACCGATTCGCCCATACAGGCGCAAGCGCCGGAGCTCGATCATCTCCGCAATGCGGTTGCGACAGCTCTCGATGAGCGCGGTCACAATACCGCCGCCGCGCTGCTTATGGCGGCCCAGTGGACGCTCGACGGCGACACCATCGTCGCGGCAATCGCGGTCAAGAAGATGATGCTGGGACTCACCATGAATCCCGAGGCCGAACGCATCGCAAAGAAGGCGCTGGTCGATGCAGGCTGCTCCTCAAAGCTCAGCGTGGTTTCCGGAGAACGCGGGCCCCAGCCAATCATCAGCGGCGAGGGCGGCAGTAGCGCGGCAACGCGACCCGCGGCCGCCGGCAGTATCCAGGCGCAGGCGCTCGAAAACCCACTGGTCCGGCAGGCGCAGGATCTCTTCCGCGCCGAGGTCCGCAGTGTGCTCGATCTGCGGGATAAGGACCTGCGGGAGAAGCGCTGAGCGGCCGGGCACCAGGAATCATCCAAACCATAGATAGGAGCACGTTGTGAACCCACTCGATATGCAGCAGGTGCTCGGCCAGGCCAAGCAGATGCAGGAGCAGCTACAACAGAATATGAGCCAGACCTTGGTCGAGGCATCCGCTGGCGGCGGCGTCGTCACGGTGAAGATGAACGGTCAGAAGCAGGTGCTGGGCCTGAAGATCGATCCCGCCGCCATCGCCGGTCTGGGCGCGAACGCCGCCGATGTCGAGATGCTCGAAGATCTGGTCACCGCTGCCTTCAACGAGGCCTCGCGCCGCGTGGACGACTCCATGAAGTCGGACCGCTCCGGCATGCTCGGTGGCCTCAACCTGCCCGGCTTCTAACGGCAATCTTTTACGGTTCTGAAGGGGACGGCCTCCAGGCCGTCCGCAAATGTTCGAAATTAAATCGGGGCTTTCGCCCCTGGGGGATGCTTTCCATCGATCCCGCATCCCTCACAGCTCAATCTCCAGAGGCCCATTGTGTCCCGATTCGCAGAACCCATGGCGCGGCTCATCGAGGAGTTGCGCAAGCTCCCCGGCGTGGGCGCCAAGAGCGCGCAGCGCCTGGCCTTCCACATCCTTCGGTCGAGTGAGGAGGACGCGCAGCTACTCGCCGAAGCGGTGCGCGCGCTGAAAGCCCAGCTCCGCCTCTGCTCCGTATGCAACAACATCACGGATGTCGATCCCTGCGTCTACTGCACCAGCCCTACGCGCAACCTGCGCCTGGTATGCGTGGTGGAAGAGCCCACCAACATCGGCACGGTGGAGCGTACCCGCAACTACAACGGCGTCTACCACGTTCTGCATGGCACGCTCTCTCCCCTGCACGGCGTGGGACCGGAGCACCTGCATACCGGCAACCTGCTGGCCCGCGTCGACCATGGCGAAGTGGAGGAGATCATCCTGGCCACCAGCCCCACCATGGAAGGCGAAGCGACCGCCTCCTATCTGGCCGACCTGATCAAAAATCGAGAGATGGGCAGGCAGACGCGCATCACCCGCATCGCCACCGGCGTTCCCGCCGGAAGCGATATTGAATATGCGGATGAGGTCACGATGACGCGGGCGCTCGACGGCCGTCGAGAGATGTAAAGGCAGCCTCCAGCGAAAAGCAGCTTCCAGCTTCTAGCCCAAACGGCAGCTTCCAGCGATACCTTCCCGTCTTTGCTGGAAGCTAGAAGCTGGGAGCTGCCGTTTGGCTGTTTTAGCTGCGCAGACGCGCCAGCAGGTCCTGTGGATGGACCGGCTTCGCCAGAATCTCGAACTCATGCCCCTGCACCCGCGCATGGTCCAGTAGATCGGCAGTGGCTGCCTGACCGGAGAAGAGCAGAATCTTGCAGCCCGGCAACATCCCGCGAATTTCGATGGCTGCGTCGATTCCGTTCATGTCCGTCATGATTACGTCGGAGATGAGCATGTCAGGCCTGAGCGTTCTGGCTATTTCCACAGCCTTTTCTCCGCTGTAGACCGCCGTCGCGTCAAAACCGCTCTGGTTCAGGATGATGGAGAGTGTGTCGGCGATAACGCGTTCGTCATCGGCGACCAGGACCTTTGGCTTCGTTTGTATTTCGGACATTCGCTCCTTCTTGCACCCCGCACCCGGACTCGAACACACTCTAACCCCAACGTTCCGGCTGCACGTATATCGAAAAACACATCTGCTTGGAAAAACACTGCTTAAGAAAAGCTATTACTTCGATGATACGCTTTTTTTGCGGGATGCTGCCTTCATCGTCCTGCAACCGCTCCATCGTTACAGTAGGGTTGGAAGACGTGGAAGGGCGCTGGAAAGTTCCGGTGGACGAGCGAAATCCTTGGTTATTGTTAGGGCGCGGCGGCCTCGTTCGGGCACACACACATTGGGATCAGGGTGACGCATGGCGGAAACCATCATTCGCGCGGAGGAGGTCGAGAAGTATTACGCGCAGCCCAGCGAGAACCGCATTCAGGTCATCTCCGCCACCAATCTCTCCATCGAACAGGGTGAGATCGTCGCCCTGCTCGGGCCTTCCGGCTCCGGAAAATCGACTTTGCTGCGCATGCTCACCGGCCTCTCCAAACCCTCCGGAGGCCAGGTCTTCTGGCACGACAAGCCGATCGGCGAGGTGCAGACCAACGTATCGATCGTCTTCCAGAGCTTCGCGCTCTTCCCCTGGCTCACCGTCTTTGAGAATGTAGAGGCGCCGCTGAAGGCGCGCGGCATGGCGGCAGCGGAACGTCGCGAACGCAGCCTGCGCATTCTGGACACGGTTGGCCTCGATGGTTTCGAAACCGCCTTTCCCAAGGAGCTCTCGGGCGGCATGCGGCAGCGCGTCGGCTTCGCCCGCGCCCTGGTGGTCGAGCCGGAGGTGCTGTTCATGGACGAGCCCTTCTCCGCGCTCGATGTGCTGACGGCGGAGAACCTGCGCAGCGAACTGCTGGAGCTGTGGCAGAAGAAAACCATCCCCACCCAGGCCATCTTCCTGGTCACCCACAACATCGAAGAGGCCGTTCTGCTGGCCGACCGGATTATCGTTCTGGGCCGCAATCCCGGACACGTTCGCGTGGACTTTCGGGTCACGCTTCCCCATCCACGCGAGCGCAAGTCGCCGCATTTTACGCACGTCGTCGACTACATCTACAAGGTGCTCACGCGGCCGGACGTTGCTCCATCCGCCGCACCCGGACGTCCAGCCCCGCGCGACCAGCGCCAGATGCACTACCAGATGCTGCCGCACGCGCGTCCCGGGGGCATCGCGGGGCTGCTCGAACTGCTCCTCGACCGCGGCGGCCGCGACGAAACCTATCGTCTGGAGGACAAGCTCGCCTTTGAGATCGACGACCTGCTACCGATCGTGGATGCCTCGCAGCTCCTCGGCTTTCTCTCCATCGAGGAAGGCGACGCCGCCATCACCCCCAGCGGCCGCGAGTTTGCCGAGTCTGAAATCCTCAAGCAGAAGGAGCTCTTTCGCAAGGCAGCCACCGAAAACGTCCTGCTGTTGCGCCAGATCACCCGCGCGCTGGACACCAAGAGCGACCACACCGTACCCGAAGATTTCTTTCTGGACATGCTCGATGAGCAGTTCTCGCAGGAAGAGACGCTGAAGCAGTTGGAGACCGCCATTAACTGGGGCCGCTACGCTGAGCTCTTCGACTTCGACGCCGGCCGCCGCCGCTTCGTGCGCCCGGAGTCTGAGGAGGCACTTGCGGTCGCCGAAGGCGAAGCGGAATGAACGAGCGGTCCACCCAGACGGCCGGCCAGACCAGCCCTGGCCAGACGCTCGCGCGCAGTCTGGTGCTCGAACGCTCCTGGCCCTTTGTTCTGGATCTGACCGTCGGCGCGCTCTGCCTGGCCGCGTTCTACTCCGTCGTGCTGCTCGGCCGCTACTGGTTCAGCCATCCCGTCCCGGCGGTCGTGCTCTCGCAGTCGGCCCGCGCGCTGCCCTTGTATGCCTTCTATTCCATCGTGCGCATCGGCATCGCCTACATTCTCAGCCTGATCTTCGCCGTGGGCTACGGCTACTTCGCCGCATACCATCCGCGGGCGGAAGGGCTGATGATCGCCATCCTCGACATCCTGCAGTCCATCCCCGTGCTCAGCTTTCTGCCCGGCGTCATGCTCGCCATGGTCGCGCTGCTGCCCACGCGGCAACTCGGCATCGAACTCGGCGCCATTCTGCTCATCTTCACCGGCCAGGTATGGAACATGGCCTTCAGCTTCTACTCCTCCATCCGCAGCATTCCGCGCGAGCTCCGCGAAGCCGCCGACATCTACGGCTTCTCTGCGTGGCAGCGCTTCTGGCAACTGGAGCTTCCCTACTCCGCCATCGGACTGGTGTGGAACTCCATGGTCTCCGTCGCCGGCGGATGGTTCTTTCTCATGGCGTGCGAGATGTTCGTCCTGGGCAAGCGCGACTTCCGCCTCCCCGGCCTCGGCTCCTACCTGCAGACCGCGGCCAGCGATGGCGACACCCGCGCCATGGTCTGGGGACTCACCACCATGATCGCCATCATCGTGCTGACGGACCAGCTCGTATGGCGGCCGGTCATCGCCTGGGCCGATAAGTTCAAGTTCGAGCAGGTGGAAAGTTCGCAGCGCGCCACCTCGCCCATCCTCTATGCCTTGCGCAACTCAAACGCCATCGGATGGGTCCAGCATCACACGCTCCGCCCCATCAGCGAAAGCATCTACACCGGTCTGGCCCGCAGGAAGCAGCGTCGCCTCACCTCCACCGCATCGTCTGCTGGCCGTGAGCGCAACAGCCTGATCGCCAGCTCCATCCTGCTCACGCTGATCCTCGCGCTGGCCGTCTTCGCTGCCGTGCATGCGCTTATGTTGTTGCGGCAGGTGCAGGCGGGGGAGTTCCTGCAACTGCTCAAGGGCGCAGGCGCCACCTTCCTGCGCGTCAACGCGTCACTGCTCATCGCCGCCGCCTGGACCATTCCCGCTGGTGTCGCCATCGGCTTTCATCCCAGGCTGGCGCGCATCGCACAACCTCTGGCCCAGATCGCCGCCTCCGTCCCCGCTACCGCGCTCTTCCCCGTACTGCTGCTGGCGCTGGTGCAGGCCGGCGGCGGACTGGGCATCGGTTCCATCGCCCTGATGCTGCTGGGCACCCAGTGGTACATCCTCTTCAATGTCATCGCCGGCGCGATGGCCATTCCTTCGGACCTGCGCGAGGTCGCGGACCTCTTCCACTTCCGCAGCCTGCAACGCTGGACCACGGTCATCCTGCCCGGCATCTTCCCCTACCTCATCACCGGACTGGTCACCGCCTCCGGTGGCGCCTGGAACGCCAGCATCGTCGCCGAATACTTTCACCTGCGCGGCCATACCTTGGAGACGCTTGGGCTGGGCGCGGAGATTAGCCGCGCCACCGACCATGGCCAGTTCGCCACGCTGCTGCTGGCCACCATCATCATGGCGCTGATGGTAGTCACCATCAACCGGCTGGTCTGGCGCCCGCTCTACCGCGTCGCCGAGACGAAATACCGGCTCGAGGGATGAGTTTCCCCACCCGCCTTCGCCGATCGAAGTTTTCTCAAAGAGGCCAGGTGAAGCAAGACCGCGAGTGGCACTAGAAACACTGGTATCAGCACCAGCGGAAATTGGCTTATCGACCGGTTGGGCGCATCCAGTGCCAGCAACTGCAGCGGTGAGGGCGAACTCAGAAAGCCTGTCGTGACGGCAACTAACAAATCCGCTAGCCCAAACAGATTCCAGGCGCGCAGCCACCCGGCCGCCCTGCGCGATCGACGTGCATACGCGATAGCAACGGCTGGGGCAAGCATCCCGACAATCACGTCCCCAACCCCCGCGGGCCAGGCGAACACTCCCGGCAGCCGGCCCGCTGCATAGAGCAGGAGAAAAATCGCTCCCAAGGTTCTATAAACCTGCACTCCCACCACCCACTCCTGCGGGACTGCCTCGATGACACGCTGGAGCGTACGCCACCGCCAGAATAGTGCGATGCCGGCCAGAATGGGTAACAGCAGACCGTACTGAATCGTCGGAATAGTGGAGAAAGCACCCGCGTAGAAGCCAACCAAAGACAGCGACAGTGCGGCCAGGAACCAGGTAACAAGCAGCGCCCCACAGATCCAAACGGCCCGTCGGCTGTCTCCCCGTGGCCATCTGGCAAGCTTGACCGCGCGATCTATCCCCAACAGCACAGCGGCTATGGTCGCCAAAGCCGCGCTCAGTACAAAAGCAACTAGATCCTCATGTGCATGCATGTTCTCGCCCTCCTTGGTTGGCGGATTGATGCACAATAGATGTAGATACATCTATTACCGGCTCAAAGAAACTGCCGTGCTGGTGTATACGTAAATACCTATGAAGGCTGTGCAGCGACGGAAGAGAACGCCCAGGGGAACAGCCGCCAGGCTGCCGTGCGCATGCGCGAACCTGCGGAGGGCCGCCCGCGTAGTGACCCAGCTTTACGATGACGCGCTCCGCCCGAGTGGCTTGCGCATCACGCAATTCACGTTGTTACAGGCATTGCACTACGCGCCTGAGATCTCGCAGAAGCAACTCGCCGGACTGTTGGAGATCGACAGCACGACGCTTACGAGAACACTGGGATCCCTTCGCCGCGCAGGGTGGCTTCGCTCTGAGCGAGGAAGCGATCGGCGTGAGCTGCGGCTTCGTCTCACGGCGGCGGGTAAACGGGAATACGAGCGCGTACTTCCCTATTGGCAGTCGGCCCAGAACCGTCTGCGGCTTGAGCTGGGTGAGGCAAACTGGAATCGCGTTATGGACGCTGCCGTCCGCGCTGCTGAGCTGGCCCCAAAATCCACCCCCAAAATCGGAGTGATGCGCTAGACAACCCGGGTGCTCCATCCTGAGCGCACCCGGGGTCCCCGGCACGCGGTCTTTGCGTGCTGGGATGGAAGGCGAAGAGTGGGATATCACACACTTCACCTCTCAGCTTGTCATCCTGAGCGAGCAACGCGAGTCGAAGGATCTGCGTCCGCAATTTCCCCGAACCCCTCTGCAAGCAACGCCTCTCCCGGCCTTTGCTTCTGAGGGTAAGACTCTACTCCGCAACAAGAACGTCGAGACCTACATGGCCAGTACTGTACTTCCCGGTAAACCATACCCGCTGGGCGCAAAGTGGGATGGGAAAGGTACCAATTTCGCAGTCTATTCCGAACATGCCGAAGCCGCCGAGGTCTGCCTCTTCGATGAAGATCACAACCAGATTGAAAGCGTGCCGCTCGAAGAGTGCACAGCGTTTGTGTGGCACGGCTACCTGCCGGATGTGCATCCGGGTCAGTGGTACGGCTACCGCCTCCACGGACCGTGGGATCCGGCGAACGGCCGGCGTTTCAATCCCTCCAAGCTGCTGGTGGACCCGTATGCGCAGGCAGTCACCGGCTACGTCCAGTGGGACCAGTCCATCTTCCCCTACAACTTCGACGCTGGAGACGATGCCGATCTCAGTAAGAACGAGGAGGACAGCGGCAAGGGAATGCCGAAGGGCATTGTGATCGACCCCACCTTCGACTGGGGCAATGACAGACGGCTGAGCATTCCGCTCGCGGATTCGATCATCTACGAGCTTCACGTCAAGGGCTTCAGCTTCACCAATCCGGCGATTCCTGAAAATCTCCGCGGCACCTATGCCGGTCTGGCTCACCCCGCCTCGATCGAATACCTCAAGAAGCTGGGCATCACGGCGGTCGAACTTCTTCCCGTCCACCAGTTCATCAACGACAAGTCGCTGGTCGATAACGGCCTCTCGAACTACTGGGGCTACAACACGCTCGCCTACTTCAGTCCCGCGGGCCGCTACAGCGCCAGCGGCGATACCGGCGGCCAGGTCAACGAATTCAAGAGCATGGTGAAAGAGCTGCACAAGGCCGGCATCGAAGTCATCCTGGATGTGGTCTACCACCACACCTGCGAGGGCAATGAAAAGGGGCCGATGCTCAACTTCAAAGGCATCGACAACAGTCTGTATTACCGCACCGTGCCGGATAACCCGCGCTTCTACATGGACTACACCGGCACCGGAAACACCCTGAACGTGCGCCATCCCCAGGTGCTCAAGCTCATCATGGACAGCCTGCGCTACTGGACCACGCACATGCACGTGGATGGCTTCCGCTTCGACCTCGCCGCCACGCTCGCGCGCGAGTTGCACGATGTCGATCGTCTGTCGAGCTTCTTCGACATCATCAATCAGGACCCGACATTGGCGGACGTGAAGCTCATTGCGGAGCCCTGGGATGTCGGCGAGGGAGGCTATCAGGTCGGCAACTTCCCCGTGATCTGGGCGGAGTGGAACGGCAAGTACCGCGACACGGTGCGCAAATACTGGAAGGGTGACGAAGGACAGCTCAGCGACCTTGGCTATCGGCTCACCGGCTCCAGCGATCTTTACAAATACGATGGCCGTCGACCCTACGCCAGCATCCACTTCGTGACCGCCCATGACGGTTTCACGCTGCGCGACCTGGTCAGCTACAACGAGAAGCACAACGAGGCCAACGGCGAGAACAACCAGGATGGCGCGAACGACAACGAGTCCTGGAATATGGGCGCGGAAGGTCCCACGGACAACGAGGAGATCATCCACGCGCGCGAACGCCAGATCCGCAACTTCCTCACCACCCTCATCCTGTCGCAGGGCGTGCCTATGATCTCCGGTGGCGACGAACGCGGCCGCACCCAGCACGGCAACAACAACGCCTTCTGTCAGGACAATGAGATCAGTTGGTATGACTGGACCCCCGACGAGAAAAGGGACCTCCTGATCGAGTTCACCAGCAAGCTGATCCATCTGCGGCGCAAGCACAGCAACTTCCGCCGCCGGAAGTTTTTTCAGGACGCCATCATCCACAACTCCGAAGTCCGCGATATCGCGTGGTACGGCAGCGATGGCAATGAGCTTGGCAATGAAGCGTGGGATTCGCCCTGGGTCCGCAGCCTTGGGTTGATGCTCAATGGCCAGACCCTGCGGACGAAGAGCGCCAAGGGCCGCAAGGTTGTCGATGATTCTTTCCTGCTCCTGCTGAACTCCTATCACGAGGGCGTTGAGTTCTCCTTGCCGCCAACGCCCGCCGGCGGAAAATGGGAGTGCGTGATGAATACCGACGATCTGCACGACGAGTTCAACCGGCGTGCGGTCGGCGATAAGGTCATCCTCGCGGGCCGCTCCACCATGCTGCTCACCGAGTGCCTGGACGATGTCGACCCCGCCGACACTGAACCCGTTACGAGGATGCCCTGATGTACTGCCGCATGCAGTCCTGTCACGGATTCCTGTCACGGAGGCTCGCATCATGACCACGAATGAGATCCGCTGCGGCGTTGTCGGCTTCGGCCTGGCCGGGCGCATCTTTCACTCTGCCGTCATCGCCGCCACGGAAGGGCTTGCCCTCGCGGGCATTGTCGAGCGCTCCGGCGACGCTGCCCGTCAAGCCTACCCCGGTGTCGCTGTGTATCGTTCCCTCGAAGCGCTGCTCGCCGACACCTCCATCCAACTGGTGGTTATCGCCACGCCGAACACCTCGCATGCACCGTTGGCGGAACAGTGTCTGCGCGCCGGCCGTCACGTGCTGGTGGACAAACCCCTTGCGGTGAGCTCGGGCGAGGCCGCGTCGCTCATCCGCGTGGCGCGGGAACAGAACCGCCTGCTCTCCGTCTACCAGAACCGCCGTTGGGATGGTGACTTTCACACTGTAGCGAAGCTGCTCTCCGACGGAGCGTTGGGTGAACTCCGTCGCTTCGAGTCCCATTTCGATCGTTTTCGTCCCGGCCTCAAGGGGAACGCCTGGCGGGAACAAGACCTGCCCGGCAGCGGCATCTTGTTCGACCTGGGGGCGCACCTTGTCGACCAGGCCCTGGTGCTCTTCGGCAAACCGCAGGCCGTCTTCGGCGATGTGCGTGCTGAGCGCGAAGGCGCGCAAGCGGACGACGCCTTCGACCTGCGGCTTTACTATCCGCGAGCCTCCGTATGGCTTCGGGCATCGTGTCTCACACCGCCGCCGCAAGTGCGTTTTCTGGTGCAAGGAACCCGCGGCAGCTACCGCAAGTACGGGCTCGATCCCCAGGAAGAAACCCTGCGTTCCGGCGATCTTTTTCATTCGAAGCCCTGGGGCGTGGAGCCGGAATCGTCCTGGGGAACGCTCACGCTCGCCGGCACAGACGGAAATCCGGAGGAACACAGCGTGCCGACGCTCCCCGGAGATTACCGCGACCTGTACCGTAACCTGCGCAACGCCATCGACGGAAGTGCGCCGTTAGCCGTACAGCCGGTCGATGCATGGCGCACCCTGCGCATCCTTGAGCTGGCGCGGGAGAGCAGCCAACACCGCAGCGCCATCCCCTGTGAGTGGTCCGACGAACCCTGACGAGCTCAAGGGTCGACGTAGAATCCCACACCACCCTTTCACCCTGAGAGAAGCAGCTCCTCACCACCCTGTCATCCTGAGCGCAGCACGCAGTGCGGAGTCGAGGGATCTGCGTTTCCTTTGACCTATTGCGAACCCGGGTGCCCCATCCCCACCCTGAGCGTAGTCGAAGGGGAAGTGTGGGAGACCACACTCCTCCACCTACGCCGGCAGGATGCGCCGCAGCGCGTCGTAGCTGATCTTCAGGCTCTCGAACGGCTTATCCGATTCGTCCTGCTCCACGAAGTAGTGCTCCACCCCGAGGCGCTGCGCCGTCGCCAGGATCTCCCGCCACTTCAGCGTCCCCCGTCCGATCTCGGCAAAGTGCGAGGCCGCGTCGTTCAGCTCCTGAGAGGTCGGCACATTCGCTTTGCGATCCTTCAGGTGCAGCAGCCGCACGCGTTTGCCGAGCTGGTTCAGCATCAGCACCGGATCTCTGCCCGCCTGTGTGATCCAGTAGGTGTCCATCTCCAGCCACACCAGATCCGGATCCGTCTCCTTCAGGATCACATCGTAGCCGGTAGTCCCATTGAAGTCCTGGAACTCATAGTTGTGGTTGTGGAAGGCGAAGCGCATCCCATGCTGTTTGCATAGCTTGCCCCAGCGATTGAACACGTGCGCTGCGCGGTGGAATCCATCGAGTGTGTTCTGTTGCGCCTTGGGCAGCATGGGACACACCATCCACTGCACACCAAGCTTCTGCGCATAGGGTACCTTGGCCACGAAGCCGTCGTAGTTGAAGTGCCCGCTGGGCGCGCTCAGTCCCGCCTCCTTCAGCATGCTGCGCAGCGTCTCGGCAGGATGACGGTAGACGTTCCAGTAGAGTTCGACCTCTTCGTACCCGATCGCGCGAATCTGCTTCAGCGCGGCAGGCAGATCCGCCTGTGCCGCCTGGCGAACGGTGTAGAGCTGCGCCCCCAGAGGTATGTGCTTGTCATCTGCCGCGAGCGCAATGCCGGGCAATGCGGCGGCTGAAAGAGCCAGAAACTTCCGGCGTGTGAGCATGATGGCGCTCATCATAACGGGAAGCGGACAGAAGTGCCAGTTACCAGTTACGTACACAGCAGGCAGAGACCGGCGGTGAGCGGATTCCGCTCTCCCGGATTTACATTGGCGAGTTACGCATCGGCAGCGGTGCGATCTCTTAAACGGACACTGCCTAAACGGACGCTGCCGGCGGCCTCATCCCTTGTCCGGCTCCTTCTCCGCGTGTAACACCCACCACAGTCCGACGGCCACTTGCGTCGCACCCACCAGCCGCGTCAACTGTGGCCGGTTCGCGAGAAAGCCCATCATCGAACGCCAGGGCTCGGGACCCAGCCTCCAGGCCTGGGCATCCCGCGTAGGCCGCACCATGGCCATCAAACCATCCCCGATCAACACCATCGCCGTAAAGTGTTTGAGCTGCAGCGACATCGTGCCTCCCTTTTTCATTCCAGTCCTCCGGGCGCACCTGCGTCCAGGCCCTACCGTCCGGATGGCCTTTATACCAGCCGCTGCAATGAGCCGTCGAGCGCCACCCCAGACGCCCGTGGAAACAGGAAGGCCACGCCGGAGCGTGGCCTTGAAGTCATGCCTTTGTAGTACGCAGATTCCAGCTACTGCACCACGATCTTCAACGGGATCGTGTGTACGACAGTGGTGGTTGTGTTTGGCGTGGTGCGGGTAAGGATCTGCGCCGATGCAGTCACCAGGACGATGTAGGTTCCCGGAGCAATGCTCGCCGCCGGCTTGGCCTTCGCCGCATCGGCCTTCGCCGACATCGCCGCGGCCGGATTGCTCATGTTCATACCGCCGCAACCCGCCACGCCGAACGCCAGAACCAGCACCACCAGGGCACCCAGCAGGCTCTGCCAACTCCGCCGCCGCCCGGGAAGGCCGAAGAGGAACACGCATGCCAGTGCCGCTCCGCCGCCTGCCATCCACCATCTCTGCGGCGCTATTGGCGTCACCTTCGAGACCGGCCCGCTGAAGCCGCTCGCGGCAGTGCACGTCATCGTGACCGAGGCGTAGATTTTGTTACCGAAGCTGGGTGATGCCGGACTGCCGGAACAGGCGAACTGCGGCGGAGTCGTGTACGTCAAAGTGATCGCCGCTTTGTTCGCTGTAAAGTTGCGCAAGGACGTGAACTGCAACTGGAAGGTTGCCGTCGTCACCGACGGTGTGATCGTCTGGTACACCTGATTGGTCTGCAGAGAAAAGTCAGGCGCACTCTGATCATCCAGGATCGTTACCTTGTAGATAGCGGCCGATGCGGCGTGGGTCGCATCCCCGCCATACTGAGCGGTGATGAGATCCGCGCCGAGCGGCAGCGCAAGGTTGCCATTGCCATCCGCCGGTACATCGAAGACGACGGCGCCCGCCGAGAGATCCGCGGAGCCGAGGCTGATTCCGTTCGCCAGGAACGAGACTGTGCCCGTCGGCATCGCCGCTCCGCCCGTCACTCCGACATTGAAGCTCAGCGCCGAGTAATTGTAGAACTGCGTGGCGTTCGCCACCGTGGCGTTGATGGTGGTAGCGGATGCCGACAGACCGGCCGTGCCGCCATTCGTCACCGTGATCGGGGCCGAAACGGAGCCGGTATAGTTCCGGTTATAGGAACTGAAGGTCCCGATGATGCTGTGGCTGCCCGTACCCAGGGCACTCGCCCGGACGCGCAGGTTGGCCACACTCGTGGCTGAAGCGCTGCCGCCCAGAACGGGCACGACACTCGCGTAGCCCAGCGTCGTGCTGCCACTGGTGAATTTCACCGAACCGAGCGGACTATCGCCCAGCGTGCCCGATGCAGTCGTCGATACACTCGCGATCAGATCGATCGTGCTGTTGGAAGAGGCAACCGAGCCGTCGCTGCTGGAGAGGGTGATCGCCGTTTGCCCCTGCGCGACAATGACAGGGATGGTTCGAGTGAGCGACGTAGAACCGAAGGAAGCGTCGCCGCTATAGGTTGCGAACAGGCTGTGGTGGCCCGGCACCAGGGAGGAGGTGTTGAAGGTCGCGGTCCCCTCCGAGTTCAGCGGCGCGATGGTCAGCGTCTGCCGATTGTCCTGGATGGTGATGGCTCCGGTCGGCGTCCCGATGTCGTTCGCGTTATTCATTGCCGACGGAGCAAGCGTCATCGACAGCGGTGTACCGTAGGGCACAGTTGCGCCCGCCGTGAAGCTTTGGCTCACCACATCCAATCGCGATGCCACCTGGTAGACCGTAACCGTCACCGGCGCCGACACACTCGGAGTGAAGCTGCCGTCGCCGCCATAACGTGCGGTCACCTGATACGTACCGCCCGGCAGTGAGGTCAGGAATGGGTCAACCGCCGTCCCGTTGCTCAGCGTCAGACGTTCCTGCGCAGCACTGGCCGCCGCCGCGCTGTTCGTCACGATGGCGACGTCCCCGGTCGGAGGCCCCGAGCTTCCATTCACGGTGACGTTGACCTGCACCGGATCTCCGTGGTGCAGCGAAGCGATGGGCAGGTTGGTGCCCGGCTGCGTCAGAGTCAGCGTAATGGTGCTGGGATTGCTCGCCGGACTCCTCCAGTTGGCGATCAGGTTGGCGACGTCCACGCTGCCCAGGCCGCTGGCTACGTCATAACCCGTGGCGGTCGCATAGGCAATCTGCCCCGATGAGGTCTGGAGATACCCTCCAGCACAATTCGGAGAGCCGGTGGTGCAGTTCACGGTATTGGTGCCCACCGTTACATCGTGGAAGGCGCTCGGAGCCGTCTGCGCAACCGAGTAGAGGATCGGGTTGATATTTCCCTGCGCTCCCTGGGCCTGGACCACCAGCGCCGCGATGCCGGCGAAGGCTCCGGTTGCGCCTGTACTCCCCCCACCCGCGGTGTAGGTCAGGGCGCTCGGGCTTCCGCCGATGCAGTCCGTCGCTTGAATGCACAGCGCGTAGGTGCTGCCGTTCAGCAGCCCCCCGCCAAAGATCGAGATATCCGGAATGACACGGCCTGCCGGGGCGATACCGCTCACCGCGTTCATCTGCCACGACGGGACCGGCCAGGGCTGCTGCGTGTAGTTATCGGAGGTGTTATTCGATTGGACCAGGCCCAGCGTGCTGATGCCGCCGCCCGTCGCCAGGACCACCGGCGTACCCTGCACCTGGTTGGTGGCGTTGTAACTATTGTTCCAGGCCTGCTCGGGAATATAGCCCAGCGCCGAGGTGTACCCACCGGCGCCGCCATTCGTCGCGCTCCAGTAATTCGCCTCGCTCTGCCCCGGGGCATAGTAGAAGTCGGTTGCTCCGACCGCGGTCGCATACGGGGTCGACGCATATCCGTTGACCGCCAGACCCTGGGTTGCAGAGAGCGCTGTGACTCCGTTCACCGGAACATCGCAGCCGGCCGAACCTGCGTTGCCGGAAGAGACCAGCACCGTAATACCCTGCGCTGCCGCCTGCTGCCAGATCGCGCCGTAAAGGCTATTGCCTGCCTGCCCCAGCGCCGCTTCACAGCTCTGGAAGCCGAACTCCAATACCTGTACCGCGTTGTCTTCTACCGCGCGAATGGTGGCGAAATCGATCCCCGTCCCCACCACTCCCTGGGCTGGATCGCTCGCGCCGGAGACATAGTAGTTCACCTTGGCCTGGGGGGCCGCGGCGGCGATCAGTTCAATCTGTTCGTACGCCAGGTCGGCGTTGAGGGTAATCCCCGGATCGACCCCATCCACGATCACCGCCGGGGTGTTGGCGGGCAGACCGAAGGTAGTGCGGTAGTTGGCAAGAATCTGCAGATTGATGTTCGAGTCGCCGATCACACCCACCGTCACGCCACTGCCGTCGTAAGCCGCCGGAAGGTCGTAGATCTTCGCCAGATCGCCCGGCGTGATCGAATACACGCCCGGGTTCTGCGGATCGGTGTAGAGCGGCCGCGCCGTATGGGTCTGGGGGTTGTACTGCATGGTCTGCTCTTGCATCGGCAGACTGCCCTTGAAGTCGTTCAGCGAGGAGATGCCCGCCACCACCGGCGCGAGTGCCGCCGGAATCCGTGGGTCGCTGGCATTCGCGTGGAACTGGCGTCCATTCACCGCGAAGCTGTGGATCTCGGTCCGGAAGGCCTGCCGTACCTGGCCCGTGGTGCCGGAAAACTCGATCGCGCTCTTGTTCTGAAAGACCTGCCCGACAGCGAAACCTTGCGACGCGAGATAGCTGGTGACGCTCTGAATATCGGCATCCGCGACGCCGAACCGCGCACCGAACTCCTTCGGAGAGAGCCATTTGTGATAGCTGGGAGACTTCGGATCGTGCTGCGCCGCCAGCAGCGCATCGAGCGCCGCCTGCTGCTCCGCGCTGCGCTTCAGCACCACCAGCATGTGGCCCGCCGGAGTGCCGTCCGGAACCGCGCCGCGATCGTACTGCGGCTTCGCGGACGGATGGGTGCTGCCCTTCAACGTCACCAGAGCAGAGGTTTGTGCATTCGTAAGCACGCGCGGTGCGACGACAGCCGGCGTTTGCGCCGCTGCCATCCCGGCTGCAAGCGCCAGCGCGGAGATACCGGTCCCGGAGATTGTTTTGCGTAACATGGCCACCCTAAAATCAAATCTGCTCAAGTTGGATCCGCTCTCTGGCGAATTTCAGTCAAAGTCCAGGACGGCCTCTGGCCATCCCGGGCAACACATAGATGAAAAGCCTTAGCT
>JBPCNO010000171.1:0-31487 GCA_051001135.1 Acidobacteriaceae bacterium | reverse complement strand
GGGCAAGCTCCACACTTTACCGCGCATTACGCACTACTTCGCGAGCCTTGGCATTCCGTTTCCCTCCTTCACCACGCCTTTCGTATCCGGAGTCGAATTCGTCGGAGGGCTGCTCTTGATCCTCGGGCTGCTCTCCCGATTTACCGGTCTCGTGCTCGCCGTTGACATGGCTGTGGCCTACTGGACCGGCGACCATGCGGCCCTTATGTCTTTCTTCAGCGATCCGGGGAAGTTCTATACGGCCGATCCCTACACGTTTCTCTTTGCATCGCTGATGGTCCTCATCTTCGGCGCGGGCCTGTTCTCGCTGGACGGGCTGGTTGCAAAATGGGCATCTAGCAAGATCACCAGGCAGTGATGGGGTACGGGAGCTATTGACCCAGAAGAGTCCTTTCTTGTCCGGCAGTGCGGGAACTCGCGTGATTGCCTCAGGCCCGGGCAATACCAGCGATGGCCGGCGACTCTATGCAAACCTTTCATGGGTCATATCCGCCCACGCGCTCCTGAGGATCGCAAGCGGCACCAGCGGCATACTGATCGGGCTGTACCTCGCGGGCCTGAGCAACCGTGGCGCTGCCCTCGGTGCAGGGCTGGTCGGCGCGCTCAGCGCCGTATCGTTCGCGGCGGAGCTGTTTGCCTCTATTCCCATGGGACTTGCGTCGGATGCCATGTCATCCCGGTGGCTGATGACCGGCGGCGCGTTGACCGGTGCAGTGGCTGTGTTCCTGTTCGGACTGACCGGGAACACGTCGATCTTTTTTCTCAGCAGGACGCTGGAAGGCCTCGGGGCCGCCGCGATTGTCCCTGCGCTGTTGGCCTATCTCACGGATCTGATGGAAGACCGTCCCGCCCTGCGCGCACGCGCGATGAGCTACTTCGAGTTGACCCTGCTCGCCGGCCTTGCGCTCGGAGGCATCACCGCGGCACAGATGTTCCGCGTGCTACGTGCCGGCGCGTTCACTGCTGTCGCCCTGGTCTATGTCGCGTGTGCCGCGATTCTTTTTGGGAGCGTCTCGGGAAAGCGGGCGCGTCACCTCGTAAGCCCTTTGCAGGGCCTAAAGAGCGTGCTGCGCCTCGGTTCGTTGCGGCATCTCGCTCCAGTCTGGCTTTGCGTCAACGCTATCGTCGGACTCTGGCTCGGTCCTACGCTACCATTTCTGCTCACGCAGCACTCGACGAACGCTCAGTACCTGGCGGGGATCTATGCTTCCAATCCTGGGCGCGTGGGATGGCTTTTGCTCGGCTACTCCATCGTCTTCGGGACCGGCGTGACGGTCTGGAGCTTCATCCTGCCTCACATCCGGCTGCTCTATGCCATGCGCATCACGCTCGGCGCCATGCTTCCGGTCTGCGTGGGTCTGTTTCTCCTCAACCATTCGGCCCATCAGTCGATGACGTTTCGCTGGCTCGCCGGCAGCATCACAGCTCTGCTCATCATGGTGGAGAGCGGATTCACGCCGGCGGCGCTCGCCTGGCTGGCGGGAACACTCCCGATTGAGTCAGGACGCGGGGCGGCGATGGGCATCTACTCCGTACTGCTGAGCGTCGGAGCCATCGTGGGCTCGCTTCTCGCTGGCTTTCTCGGAGAACGCTACTCCATCGACGGGCTGCTCTACGGAACCGTCCTGATGGCAGTCGTGGCACTCGTCTTCCTACATTGGGTTCCAGCACAGGGTTCCAGCACAGTTCAGCAGGACAGGAGCGCAGGATGAGCAAGGAAGCGTATGACCTCGCGATCATTGGCGCGGGATCGGCTGGTCTCATTGCCGCCGATTTTGCGGTGAAACTGGGAGCGAAGGTGGCGCTGCTCGAGCGGGATCGCATTGGAGGCGACTGCACTTGGACGGGATGCGTTCCCAGCAAATCTCTGTTGAAAGTTGGGAAGGTCGCCCATGATGTGCGCACCGCCGCGCAATACGGCATCGGTGCGCAAACGCCCATCGTTGACATGGTGCAGGTGCGCGAGTATCTCCGCTCGGCGATCAACCAGATATATAAGGGAACTACGCCGGAGGCCTTGCAGCAGAAAGGGATGACCGTGCTGCTCGGACCGGTGAGCTTTGTCGATGCCCATACCCTTGCTGTTGGGGAGCAGCGCATCCGGGCCAGCAAAGTGCTCATTGCAACAGGCGCTCACCCGGTCATTCCAGAGATGCTCGGCCTCAACGAAGTACGCTTTTCCACTTACCTGGACATCTTCGAGCATGACCGCCTTCCGGAAGTGATGGTGGTCATTGGAGGTGGCCCGGTTGGGGTCGAGGTCGCCCAGGCATACCAGCGGCTTGGCGCAGAGGTAACGATCTTCGCGGAACGGCTGCTGCCGAAAGAAGAGCCGGATGCCTCCCAGATTCTTCGTCGAGTGCTGCAGCGGGAGGGCCTTCGGTTTGTATCGGAACGTGCTCTTTCAGTCGCGCAATGGGGCAGCCGGATCTCTGTGACCTCGCAGCAGAATCAAGTGGAGTGCGATCTACTCTTTGTCGCTGCAGGCCGTACACCAACCATCAACGGCTTGAACCTTGATGCGGCTGGCGTCAAGTACTCCGAGAAAGGAATCCAGGTCAACGATCGATTACAGACATCGACTGGCACAATCTATGCCGCAGGCGACGTCCTTGGAGGTATGCAGTTCTCACACTTTGCCGGATGGCAGGGTTTTCAGGCGGTGCGCAATGCATTGCTGCCGGGTAACAGCTCAGGCTTCGTCTCCGTGGTGCCTCGCGTCACCTTCTCTGATCCCGAGGTCGCTCAGGTAGGGCAGACAGAAGCAGCGGCCCGCTCCGCCCATCCCAACAATGTCGTGGTCGCGCTCTGGCCCATCAGCAGAGTGGACCGGGCCGTCTGCGAGAACGATCGCGAAGGCATGCTGAAGATAATCGCGCAGCCGGACGGAACGATTCTCGGCGCGACTATTGTCGCCGAACGCGCGGGAGAGGCGATCATGGAGATGGCGACGGCCCTTCATAAAAAGCTCAAGATGAGCGATCTTGCCGGAATCATCCATCCCTATCCGACCTACTGCAGCGGCATTCAGTTGTTGGCGACGGAGATGGCAGTGAAGCACACTTTGACTGGAGTTTCGGGAACATTGGTTCGTGCAGCTTCCAAGATGGCGCGTTAAACCTGATCGGGACAATTATGCATGCACCTCTCGGGCTCGTATTCCCGGTTGATTTCGGGTGGCATATTTCAATGGCGCCAACGACGTTTCAAAGGGCATCGCGACCCTTGTCGGCAGCGGAATAACCGGCTACGGGCGAGCAGTCGCGTGAGGAACCGTGTGGACAGGGCTTGGTGCCGCGATCGCGGCGATCGCGGCGCATGCCATGCTCCAGATATTCAGTAGCATTTCCCGGTCCGGCGACCTGCATACAGTCTGCACTGCGATTGCAACGATAGCAGGCGCGATTCTCTGGATTGCATTGGCTACCTACAAGAGCCTGCCCGTATCAACAACCCATGCCATCATCGGATCGATCACCGGCGTAGCAATCTTCAGTGGAGGAATGCACGAGCTTAACTGGGGCGTACTGGGTGGAAAGATAGGCGTCCCGATGTTGGTGAGCCCGCTCGTTGCCGTAGGGCTTACGGTGGGGATTCTCAGAACGTGGCGGGCCTCGAAGAACGCGATGTCCTGAATGTCCCCGCGTCAGGACAGTTGACCCTGCAATCAGGAATCGCCCCTCTCGCTGTGCCCCTTCTTGCCCATACCCCGGTTCTCCTCTCACCTTCAGAGAACCACTTCATACCGGAATGTCTCAACTTATCCCCGGTTCAGTTTTTGGTTTTGGTCAAACGTCTTCGGAAACAGTTTGAAGGCACAGGCTTGAGGAACCGGAGAGGTGGTCCCCATGCTCGTTCGGATGTCCCTATGAACATGTGGGAGGCCCTTTAACATGACGGCGGTCATCCGCGCAGCGAAATTCGCATCAAAGTGTCTGGGTTTGTGTGGCGTTCGAACCCCGATTCCAGTCTGGAGGCTCCCCCGTGCTCTATTCAATCAAGCGCACCCTGATGTGTGCTTCTCTCCTCCTCCCCTTCATCGCAGCCCAAGCTCAGCAAACCTCTACACTCTCCCAACTCGAAAGCAGTAACACCAGCGCACCACCCGGATTTACAGGAACAGTCACGAGAACCGATGGCGCAAAGGTGGATAATGGTCTGCCTCCGGTACGGCCGATAAGCGACCTCGGTATTCACTCGCTTATCACCTCGGGAAATCCGAAAGTCTTTGTCCACCTCCAGGGATGGTTCTGCCCCTCTTCCGGCAACGCATGCGACGGCCACGTCGTTCTTGGCTATGACGATCATGATCCCACGCATGTGCAGGCGCAGCTCGACGATATGCGCAGGCGTGGCTTGGATGGTGCGCTTGTCGATTGGTATGGACCCTCGAGCTTTTCAGATCAAACGGCGCAGCTTTATCGCAACTATGCCGATCAGATCTGCGCTGCCGCCGGCAATCCTTCGCCGTGCCCATTCCAGATTGGGTTTGTCATAGACGCAGGCGCTTCGGAATACAAGAGCTGCGGCTCTTCATGCACGTCGACTTTCGTGAACGATGTGAACTACATCTTTTCCAACTACTACACCAACCATCCATCAGGTGCCAGGGCTTCCGATGGCCGGCCCATAATTGCGAACTTCGACCTCCAGACAAAGGGCATAGACTTCAACGCCGCACATGGCAGTCTTTCCTCCATCAATCCCTATTTTGAGTTCAATGGCGCCAGCGCCATGAACAGCACGGCCGGGAGTGATGGCGCTTTCGAGTGGGACTATCCGCAAGCAGACCCTAACAATGACAACAGCGCGGGGGTTTCTTCCTTCTATGCCAACTTCCCCGCCGGGAAACTTCCTATCGGCACCGGCTATACCGGATTTGATGACAGCGCTGCCGCCTGGGGTAAAGGCCGCAAGATGAACCGGCGCTGCGGCAAGACCTGGCTCCAGATCGTGGGCGACCTGAATGGTCATCAAAGCGTCCCTGTCAACTACCTCCAATTTCCAACCTGGGACGACTATGAAGAGGGTAGCGAGCTCGAAACCGGAATCGATAATTGTCTACAATCCGTCACCGGTACGGTCAACGGCGACACTCTAAACCTGAACCTCGCCTTCGGTGCGCAGCCCTTTGACGTTAATCCGCAGCCAGCGGATGTGGGCGACACCTCCAGTCTCAGCCGCTATGACGTCTGGTACACCGCGCAGGATCCCTCGCAGGTCTCCGATGATAGCCAAGTCTCGCTCACCCTCGCCGGTTCCGTCCCAAGCGCTAATGGAACTGCCATCAACCTGGCCAGTTCCTCACTCAATATTCCCTCCGGCACACAACTTTGGCTCTTCATCAATGCGGTCGGTCAGCCATTCATTCAGAACCACATCAATACTCGCGCCAACGCCATCCCTTATTACAAGAGCGGTACCGGCGGCGGTGGCAGCGTCACTCTGTCGCCGGCAAGCAACAACTACGGTTCGGTTGCGGTAGGAAGCACCAGCGCGGCTGTCTCCTTCACACTTAGCAACGGCACATCTTCGGCGCTCAGCAACCTGACCCATACGGTCGCCGGGCAGTTCAAGCAGCAATCCACCACTTGCAGCGCGAGCCTCGGCGCCGGCTCCTCATGCACGATCAGTGCCGCCTTTGCTCCCACCACTGCAGGCGTGCAGAATGGCTCTTTAACCGCCAGCTACACCGGCGGGAGCCAAGCGGCGCAGCTCTCCGGCAATGGGCAGTCAAGCGGCGGTGGCATCGATGATGGCGCCTGGACGTGCAGCGGCAACTGCGCACCGGCGCAGCCCGATACTGCCACGTCGCTCGATGGCTCGTCCGTGCAGTTTAGCTACATCGGCGGCGCCGCATATTCGGGCGGCAGATGGTCCACCACCCTTGCTAACAGCTACAGCACGACTAGTCAATTCAAACTCGATTTCTGGGCCTATACCGACAATCCGGGCGCATCGCAGGCATTGGAGATCACCGCGGATCAAGTCGTGGGAGGTCGCGAGTACCCCTTCCAGGTGCAGTGCGATTTCAAGGGCTCCAAGCTATGGAGAGTCTGGGATCCCGTCAGCCAAACTTGGATCGGTACCACCGTGGGCTGCTCACCTCTCTCAGCTAGCACTTGGAACCACTTCACGCTCGACTTCAGCCGCAACTCTTCCAGCCAGCTCTATTACAAGGACATCATCATCAATAACGTCACCTACAGCTTCGGGCTCACGGAAGGCTCGATTGCCAATACCAATGCCGCTTCCATGGACATCGACGTCAGGCTTGACGGGGATGCTACACCTGATACCTACTCCTTCCTCATCGATGAAATGACCCTTTCGCAGCCGGCCACAACAGGCGCAACAAACATCGACGATGGCGGCGGATGGAGCTGCTCCGGCTCCTGCGCCTCTGCTGTAGCCGATACCGCCATCCAGCATGATGGCTCTTCTGAGAAGTTCACCTATACCGGTGGCGGTTCCTACACTAACGGTACTTGGGCTAAGACCCTCACGAACGACTTCAGCACGGCCAACAACTATACCTATGACTTCTGGGCCTATGTACAGAGCCCCGGAGCGTCACAAGCTGTCGAATTCGCAGCAGACCAGGTGACGGGCGGCAAGGAATACCCCTTCCAAGTCCAGTGCGATTTCCTCGGTTCCAAGCTATGGCGAGTCTGGAATCCCGCTTCGAACCTCTGGGTGAACACGAGTGTTGGTTGCTCACCCTTCTCGGCCAACACCTGGAACCACTTCATCCTTCATTTCAGCCGGACGTCTGGGAATCAGCTCTTCTACCAGGACCTTGTCATTAACGGCTCGACCTACAATTTCAACCTCTACGAAAATGCAATTGGCAATAGCAACGCTGCTTCCATGAAGGTGCGAGTCAAACTCGATGGCAACAGCAGTGGCGCCAGCTATGCCGCTTGGCTGGACCAGTTCTCACTCACCTTTTAATCCCAACAATTCCTTCAAAGAGAACAGCGGCCCCGATGGGCGGCTGTTCTCTTTTGGAGACCACACCACCAGCTTGCTTGCCCGACTTCACCATTGGAGGCATGTAATACATTCGTTTGTTGTTGGCCACTTGGGCCGTACGTGACGTGCGGGGCTCTCGCCGTTATATCGATGGAGCGTGTTTGGCACTGGCGCCCGCCACTCCGGCCTCCTACACTCGTTCGTCCTGCCTCTTACGAACATTTCCATGGCCACCCCCACTCCTGTAGGTAGGACTGACCTCAACGGTCGTCCAGATTCATCGAGTAGAGATTCACGACAGAGGTCTGCGCCGTTACCAGCGGCATGTCGTTCGGGCCCAGGCCTATGAGGCGATAGTCCAGCACATCGGCCGATCGCACATTCTCCAGGGTCGCGATCCGCCGTATCACGTGGGTGCCGCTCACCTCCACGCGATACACGGGTTTGCCGGGCTCGACGACGTCTTGGAAGAACAGCGCGTGGCTGTCATGCGACCAGACGGGATCACTCACCCCGTGTTGCGCCAGAAGCTCCCATCGCTGTGTGATTCGATCAAACAGCATCAAGGCCTTCTGATCGGTTCGTACAGCCGCGATATAGCGGGCGTCAGGGGAGAGTCGAGGGCTAAACAGGCCGGACGAGCCGGGCACCTCCGTCACCTTACGCGTCTTCAGATCTACCGTATAGATTCCCTTCGGCTGATTGCCGCCGCCCATCACGTCCGGCACGCGACCGAATACCAGCGTGCGTGAGTCGGCTGACCAGTCCGGGTCAGCTTCATCTCTGTTCTCATCCAGCACACTCTGCATGCCTCCCCCCGCAGCGTCGACCAGGTAGAGTTTCCAGACGCTTCCGGAGCGCTGCGCCATGACCGCCAAGCGGTCGTTTTTCGGCGACCACTTCATCATGAACACATGGAACGGGGGGGACATAAGTTGCAGGCGTTCGCTCCCATCCGCGCGGCTTCTCCATAGTGAGCCGTCCGCGGAGTTCAGCCATGCCACCCACTGCCCATCCGGGGAGTACTCCACCAGCGATGTCGAAGCCAGATTGGGCTGCAGTGGCACGAACTCGCCGGCTGCCGGAGAGAACATCCGTATCTCCCACCGCGAATTGGCGCCCACAAAAAAGATCTCATGCCCCTCCGGTGAAGTAGTCGGAGCGCCGAAATCTAACGGCCCATTCGTAACCAGGTGTGGCTCGTGCGACCAGGGTTGCCACCATCGTCGGCCGTCCATCTCCCATATATCACTGGAACCGCCGTGGGAGGATTGAAAAACGAAGTGCTTTCCATCCGCAGTCCAGCTTCCACAGCATTCGTTTGCGGGCTTTGTCCATCCCGCAAGCAAAGGGTGTAGCTCCTTTCCGGCTGCCGATAGCTCCCAGAGGGATGCGCTGCGGTTCGCCGCATCCAGGATGGTGAAGCGGAGCGACGTGCCATCGGGGGACCACCGCAACCAGAAGGGCCGGCCAGGCACACTCGCAAACTTCTGCTTTTCGGATCCGTCCTCTCTCACCACATAGAGGTCATGTCCGAAGGCGTAGAGAATACGTTGACCATCGGGCATCCAGGTCGCATCATGAGCCAGAACATTGGCAATGCGCCGCGCATCTCCTCCAAGCACCGGGACGATCCAGAGCGTTTGTTCCGACTCAGGAGCCAAATGATTGCGCACCACCAGCTTCGATCCATCAGGGGAGATCGAACCGATCATGGGCGACTCGATCCCGGATGGAAGACTCAATGTGCTGATCTCCCCATTGGCGATCAAGGCTTGGGTCAGAATCGGCGTTCCATTCGCGACCTGAGAGAAGTAAATCCGGGTACCGTCCGACGCAGTGGTGGAGAGGCTCTCAATGTCCTCCAGTCCCGGCAAGACTCGCCCGGAGAAAGTTAGCTGTGAGATGCGCACTGGAGACCGGGGCCGGAGATTTAGGAAGAACGCGAGTAGGCTGCCCACCAGCACCAGCGCGACAAGAGCGAAAGTTGCGATAGAAATGTGGAAACGTCGGCGCCCGACGATCTCAGGTGCAAGAACTGGCGCCTGCAGATGAGTATGCGAACCCGGCTCTGCCAGGCTGCCGCCCGTTTCCGGAGCCGCCGGGGGTGAATCCATCAATCTGACGGGAGCGATGAAACGATACCCCTTGCGAGCCAGCGTCTCGATAAATGTTGGATTGTCTGCGGTGTCTCCAAGCGCTTCGCGCAGCTTGTTAATCGCGGTGCCCAGGCTGTGGTCGAAATCGACTGTGGTCTGGTTCCCCCACAGCCGCTGCTGCAGTTCTTCGCGGGTGACGACCTGGTTCGGCCGTTCCAGCAGCAGGGCCAGTATCCTGAAGGGCTGACCCTGGATCCTGACACGAGTGCCCGACTTCCGCAGTTCCCCCGTCTGAAGGTCAGCCTCGAAGAGTCCGAAGCTGGCTCTTAACACCGGCCGCGTGGCAGTTCCAACTGCGCTCAATTTCTTTACCCACCGCCCTTGTACCACCCCGCCGGATGCACCGTCAATGAACAGCCAACCGGATGCGCCTCCAAGTTAACCTTCCATCTTTCGACATGAATCTAGAGGACTTATTCGATGATGAAGAAACGGGCAATAAATGATGACCGGTCTATTGAGGTGACGCTTCTTTTTAGAAGAAATTGGTGTCAAGGGCGAGATAATGTGGCCCGAAAGGCATAACAAGGCCAGCAGTTTCTTGGGAGGAAGTGGCATGCAGGTTTTAACAAAGAAGCCGACCCGTTCTTGCGTCTTTAGACCTTGGCTTGCCCCCTTGGTCCTAATGTTTCTGGCCACCGGGCCGCTCTATGGTCAGACGGACACCGCGCGCATTCAGGGGTCGGTGACGGATACCACCGGTGCCGCCATTCCTGGCGCAACTGTGACAGTGACCAATCGCGATACCAATGCCGCCGTGACGATCACCTCCGATGGCAGCGGAAACTTTTCCATCCCGGCGCTCCCCCGCGGCAACTACGAGGCCAGGGTCACCGATACCGGCTTCACCGCCCAGGTGCAGGATTTCACGCTGAATGTAAGCCAGGCGCAGACCCTGGCCTTCAGGCTGCAACCCGGCGAGGCCACCACCACGGTCACGGTCACCGATGCCGCGCCGCTGGTGGAGACCGCCAGTTCGTCGATTGGGGA
The DNA here is from genome assembly GCA_051001135.1 of Acidobacteriaceae bacterium. Classification (GTDB taxonomy): domain Bacteria; phylum Acidobacteriota; class Terriglobia; order Terriglobales; family Acidobacteriaceae; genus CAWHMN01. The sequence goes on along the minus strand of JBPCNO010000171.1, from coordinate 21,363 downwards.
GGTGATCCAGGGGAGACAGGTAACGGAACTGCCGCTGAACGGACGCAACTTCACCCAGCTTGCGCTGCTGACACCCGGGGTCACACGCGGCAACTATGGCAATGGGGCCAGCGGCGTAAACGGCGATGCGGAGACCTTCCGCAATCAGGAGAGCGGCGGCGGCTCGCTTTCGACCAACGGGCTGCGTCCGCAGGCGAACAACTACTTGCTCGACGGCATAGACAACAACGAGTCGCTGGTCAATACCATCGTCTTCTTCCCCAACATCGATGCGACCCAGGAGTTCCGCGTGAACACCAGCACGGCGCCGGCGGAGTATGGCCGCGCGGGCGGCGCGATCGTGCAATCGTCGATCAAGTCGGGCACCAACTCCATCCATGGATCGGCCTTCGAGTTTCTGCGCAACAGCGCCTTCGACGCCAATCCAAACTACCAGTTTCTGGGCGCGGGACCCACGCCGGCGCTGCCCTTCAAGCGTAACCAGTTTGGCGGCGCGGTGGGCTTTCCCATCATCAAGGACAAGCTTTTCCTCTTCGGGGATTACCAGGGCTATCGCGAGAGCACGCCGCTAAACGCGCAGATCCTGACCGTGCCGACGCAGGCCATGCGGGGCGGCGACTTCAGCCAACTAGTGGGTCTCTCCGGAGTCAACAACCTGGCGGGCGCATCCGTGACCGGCTGCCCCAGCTATACGCTGGCCAACGGAACAGTGCTGCTGAATCAGAAATTGGGCAGCAGCGGATCGACGCAGGTGAACGACAGCGCGAACGGCGCGATCTTCGACCCCACCACCTGCGCACAATGGAACTACGGTGGGCGCCCGAACGTGATGGACCCGGCACGGCTGAATCCCGTGGCGCAGAAGTATCTGAATGCGTATCCGCTGGCCAATGTGCCCGGCACAAACAACGGGACGCAAAACAACTACCGCACCATCCGCCAGCAGGTCTCGCACTACAACACCTTCGACGCGCGGCTGGACTACAACGCGACGGTGCGGGACCTCCTGTTCGCTCGCTTTTCCTATGACAACAGCCAGTTCACGCGCACCTCGGAGTTCCCGAATCTGCCCGCGGGCTTTGCCTCGGGCTCGAATAACGTGCATGCGCGCGGCTACGAAGTGGGCTATGACCACACCTTCACGCCCACGGTGATCAATCAGTTCCGCGCCGGCTACACCCGCTATACGTTGACCAATGTGCCGGTCTTTTCGAACATTCCCATCTCCGCCAACCTGGGTATCGTGAATGCCAACCGCACTCCACAGTTGTACGGCGGCGCCCTAATCGGCGGCTACGGCAACGAACTCGAATATACAGGCGACTACGGCACGTATGCGGTGCCGGAGAACACCTATGAGCTGGTGGATGCGGTGAGCGTGGTGCGCGGGAAACACCAGTTCAAGTTCGGGGCGAACGGCATCCGGCGCGACGTGGCCTTCTTCCGGCCGATCGCGGGCAAGGGATACTTCCAGCTCTCCGGCGGCGACTTTACCGGTTACAACGTCTCCGAACTGCTGACCGGCTTCACGGACACCTATAGCATCGGCGCGCAGACCGGCTTCTTCGGCACGCGCAACTACGAGATCGGTGTCTACGGCGAGGACAACTGGAAAGTGAACGAGCGGCTGACGCTCAATTTGGGACTGCGCTACGACATCCTGACCTGGCCTACGGAGGAGCACAACCGCCAATCGGCGCTGAATCCCAACACAGGGCAGATCGAGCTGGCAGGCGTGAATGGGGTGCCGCGCAGTCTGAACGATACCTCCTATGGCAACGTGGGGCCGCGCATTGGCTTCGCGTATGACCTCTCAGGCCAGGGTAAGACGGTCCTGCGCGGCGGCTATGGCATCTTCTATTACCTGGACCGCGGCGGCATCGACAACCAGTTCGGGCAGCAGGTGCCGTTTGGCGGAAGCGTGGGCTACACGGCGGGTGCGGGCTATCGCGTCACTTTTACCGGGCAGTCGCCGCTTAACAACAATGACAATCTGCTGGCCACCAATCCGCTGCCGCTGCCTGGTTTTCCCAACTTCAACCCGGCGGTTCCGCCAGCCGGCATCAACGTAATCGCGACCAACCGCAACAACAAGATCCCGTCGGTGCAGCAATACGATCTGCAGCTCCAGCAGCAGGTAGGCTCGAACACCGTCTTCACGTTGGGCTATGTGGGCAACAAGGCAGACCACCAGACCACCAGCTACAACTACAACACCATGACCATCGACGGCGGCCCGCGGCCGTTCCCCAATCTGGGCCAGATCAACTACAACCTGGACAACGGCATCTCCAACTACAACAGTCTGCAGACGCGGCTCGATCACCGCTTCGCCCACGGGTTGAGCTTTACCGCGTCTTATACCTGGTCGCACACGCTGAATAACTCCGACGGGCTGTATGGCTTCTTCACCCCGAGCCCGCTGTACTACCCAGATCAGCGGCGCGATTACGGCAACTCGACACTGGACCAGCGCAATGTCTTCACCTTCAGCGATCTCTATGAGCTGCCCTTCGGGCGGGGACGGCGCTTTGGCGCCAACTGGAACCGGGGGCTGGATGCGGTGGCCGGCGGATGGCAGATCAATACCATCGTGACGCTCGAAAGCGGCACTCCGTACACCATCCAGTACAACGACTACGGCGGGAACTACTCGCCGCTGCCGGTGCTCACCGGTGTGGTGAGCCAACCGCGAAGCATCAGCGGGCAATGGTTCGATCCATCGAATTTCTCCCGGCCCGCTACCGGCTCCGACGGCAATATTCCGCGCAACTACCTGGCGGGACCCGGTTATAAGGATCTCGACCTTTCCGTCTTTAAGAACTTCCTGATCGCCGAGCGAGTGAACACGGAATTGCGTGGCGAAGTCTATAACCTGACCAACACGCCGGCCTTCACCAATCCCGATGGAAACCTGGAGGACGGAACGGCGGGCAAAGTTACAGGCACGCGGGAATACTCCGAGCGCCAGATCCAGTTAGCCATTCGCTTTACGTTCTAACCGCGATGGGATATTCGAGCCACGCCGCAGCGCACCCTCTGCGGTATTGCTCCATGCCGGCGTTCCCGATCCCGCTCTCTCGATTCCAACAGGTGCCCATGCCTCCGCATCTTCTCTCCTTTGCCGTCCTCTTATTGACGTTGGGGCCGCCTGCTCACGCGCAGAGTAGTAGTGCGGGAGATACTACCGCTCGCAACGCAGCGCTCACGCTAGACAAGCCCACGATTGCCAAGATAGACCCGCCAAACTGGTGGTCGGGCATGCCCAACCCCATGCTGCTGATGCGCGGCGAGCATCTCGGCAACGCTACGTTCACCGTCGGCGGCAGTAACGTACCCATTGTGCGCAAGCAGGTCTCGGCCAACGGCCACTGGGCCTTTCTGTGGCTGGACACCGCGCGCGCTGAACCGGGAACGCTCACTATCCGCGCGCGCAATGCCGCTGGAGAGATGCAGCAGGCTTTCGTTCTGGACGCGCGCCGTCCCGCGAACACAGGCTTCGCCGGATTTTCCGCCGCCGACGTTCTCTACCTCATCATGCCCGACCGCTTCGCCGACGGCGACCGGGGCAACGATTCGATACCGGGACAGCCCGCCGATGACCGCGCCGCCCCTCGCGCCTATCACGGCGGCGACCTCCGCGGCATCGTCGACCACCTCGATTACCTGCGGCAGCTTGGCGTCACCGCTGTCTGGACGACGCCCCTCTACGACAACAGCGCCAATCACAGCGGCGACACCTATCACGGTTACAGCGCGACGGACATGTACGCCGTCGATCCGCACCTCGGCACGCTCGCCGACTACCGGCAGCTTGCGGCGGCGCTGCACGCGCGCGGCATGAAATACGTACTCGACACTGTGCCGAACCACGTTGGACCGCACCATCCCTGGGTCACCGACGAGCCAACCCCGGACTGGTTTCATGGGACAGCGGCGCGCCACATCGCGGCGGTCGGCGACTTCGCCTCCATCGTCGATCCGCATGGCACCGAACGGGACCGCATTCCGCCGCTCGACGGCTGGTTCGCGGACGTGCTGCCTGACCTCAACCAGGAGAACCCGCTGGTGGCCACCTACCTCATTCAGAACGCGGAATGGTGGATCGAAACCGCCGGGCTCGATGGCCTTCGCCTCGATACATTCCCCTATGTCGGCCGGGCCTTCTGGCACGACTTCCATGCCCAAATCCACGCCCTTTATCCGCGCCTCACCGCCGTGGGCGAGGTCATGAACCAGGACCCGACGATCACCTCCTACTTCGCGGGCGGCGAAAGCCATGCGGGCATTGACACCGGCCTCTATACTCCATTCGACTACCCCGCCTATTTCGCGCTGCGCGCGGCCTTGACCCGTGGCGAGCCGATGACGAAGCTGGCCGCGATTTTGCGCCAGGACTCGCTCTATCCTCACCCCGAGCGCCTTGTGCCCTTTGAGGGCAATCACGATACCAAGCGCTTCCTCTCCGAACCCGGCGCAACTCCGGCCGAACTCAAGCTCGCCTTTGGACTGCTGGCGACGCTGCGCGGCATGCCGGAGATCTACTCCGGCGACGAGATCGCGATGCGGGGCGGAGACGACCCGGACAACCGCCGCGATTTCCCCGGCGGCTTTCCGAATGACCCCCAGAACGCGTTCACTACCGCGGGCCGAATGTCGGAGCAGGCGGCCATGCACGACTGGGTGGCCGACCTCTTCCATTTCCGCCGCTTGCACCCCGCGCTGCGGACCGGCCAACTTCAGTTGATCTTTGCGGACAAGACTGCTATCGCCTATGTTCGGACGCCCAGCGCTTCCGGCTGTCTTGGTCCAAGCTCCGGCGAACGCTACCTTGTGGTGCTGAACAACGCAGACAAACCCCGCCAGCTCGCGCTTGACACCAATGAAACATCCCTCGCCGGTTGCACACGGTTTAGCGCGGCTATCCATCCCGCGAGCGAGCCCCGTCTGGAAGGCGCCAGGCTGCTCATCTCGCTTCCCCCCAAAGGGATGGCTGTCTACAGTGCAGGGGGAGACACGCAAGTCACAGTCACTCGCTCGATTAGCAACAGTAGATTTTTACGTGAAGAAAGAGGCAGACGATCCCCGGTCAGCAGTCAACCTGGCAATCGCTCACAAAGAGGGGAGGGATCCTAATCGCGGCTTCCACCATGCTGCACCGTCCTGGAAAGGAACATCGGTCTCTTCATTGCACCTTGTTTGTAGAAACCGAAGCGCGCCATTTCTCCGCAACTCTATGTATTCAGCTTCAGTTTCAGGCGTGGAGGATCACTCAATGAAAAGGCGTATCCCTTCGATTCTCGTTTTGCTCATCGCTCTTCTAGCCAGCTTTCTTTCCGCTAGCGCGCAGGACTTTAAGAAGCAGGTTATCCATCAACTCATCACCGACCGCTTCTTTGCCGGAACGCCCAGCGATAACAATCCGCCGCAGAGCCCCGGACTGTATGACAGCACAAAGACCAATTGGCAACTCTACTGGGATGGAAATTTCGCCGGCATTCAGGCCAAGCTGACCTATCTCAAAGGTATGGGAATCACCGCGATTTGGATTTCTCCGCCACTAGACAACATCAATGTCAGCATCCCAAATAATGGCAGCCCGAGCGCTCCCTATCCTGGCTATTCGGCACGAGTCTTCCAGCGCACAGTGGAGCACTTCGGCGATGCGAGCAGTAGCTGGGCGGCCTTCGATGCGCTGACCGCCGCCGCTCACCAAACGGTATAAAGGTCATCGTGGACTTCGCGGCCAATCACACCAACCCGAGCGGCTCCGGAGAGATGGGCTCGCTCTACAACAACGGCGCCTATGTAACGAATTATCAGGGAGACAGCAGCGGCTACTATCATCACAATCCTGGAATCAGCGACTTCAACGATCGATATCAGTTGCAGTATTATTCGCTGGAAGGGCTGGCCGACCTGAATCAGGAAAACAACTACATAGATTCCTATCTGAAGAGTGCGTTGATCCAGTTACAAACCACGGCGCGGACGCCTTTCGTCTGGACGCGGTAAAGCATGTGACCTGGGGCTGGGAGTACAGCATGGCCAATACTGCGTTTACCACCGCGCCCAGCTTCTTCTTCGGTGAGTGGTTTCAAGGAGGCGCCGGAGATACGCTTTATCACGATTCCTACAAATTCGCAAACAAGAGCGGGATCTCGTTGCTGGACTTCCCTCTCAACACAGCCGTCCGCGATGTCTTCGCCACCAATAATAATTTTTTCGAGATCGACAGCACTCTCTCCACGGAGAACACCACCTTCACCTGGCAAAACGATCTGGTCACCTTTGTCGACAACCAGGATATGGCGCGCTTCCTGACAGTGAACAACAACCAGAACCGTCTGAACGAAGCAGAGGCATTTCTGCTTACCTGCCGCGGCATTCCCATCATCTACTACGGCGACGAACAATACCTGCATAACGACACGAACGGCGGCACCGATCCCTACACCGCAATCAGATGACCGCCTTCAATACCGCCACGACCGGTTACCAGCTGACGGGCAAGCTCTCTACGCTGCGCCAGCAGAACGACGCGCTTGCCTACGGCGGCTTTCAGCAACGCTACATCACCGGCGATGTCTACATATACGAGCGCAGGTTCTTCAACGATGTGGTTCTGGTGGGCATCAACAAAAACGACACCACGGCAGCCTCGATTACAGGGCTTTATACGGCGCTCCCAGCAGGCTCTTACAATAGCGACTATCTTGGAGGGTTAATGGGTGGCGTAAGCCTGACAGTGAACGCGGGAACCAACGGGAATAACCCAACGGCCCCGTTCACTATGCCGCCGCACTCGGTCTCTGTGTGGCAGGTGCAAGGAACCGCTGTAGGGCCGCAAGTTGGATCCGTTGGTCCAACGCTGGCACAGCCCGGTGTCACGATCGCCATTGCTGGAGAGCACTTCGGGGCATCTGCAGGGTCTGTTCTGTTCGGCAGCACGGCCGCCGTCATCACCTCCTGGTCGGACTCGAACGTTACGGTCAAGGTGCCGTCCGTGACAAATGGCGCGTACAACGTGCAGCTAAAGGGCAGCAACGGCAATGCCGCCAACACGATCCAGTTCACTGTCTTAGCGGCAAAGCTTATCCCGGTGACCTTCACCGTGAACAATGCAACCTCCACCAGTCCGGGAGATTACATCTTCTTGACAGGAAGCACCGTCGAGCTGGGCAACTGGGGGACCACCTTCGATACTGCCGTAGGACCCATGCTCGATCCAAACTACCCTAACTGGTTCCTCAATGCTTCGGTCCCCGCAGGTGCGACTATTCAATTCAAATTTGTCAAAATTGCGGCGAATGGAGCGGTAACGTACGAGAATGGCAGCAATCATCAATACATTGTCCCAACCAGCGGTACTGGTCATGTCAATGTAAGCTGGCAATACTAAGACCAGAAGGCAGAAGGGCGCCGGCAAAAGACGGGCGCCCTTTCTTAGTCTAAATCTCTGCCTTATCGGTGGCCGAAAGCCGAGCCTGGCTGCAAGGGCACGGAGAGGAGTTCGTGCTGCACCCTCACGCTTCCCCCCGATCCGCTTGATGCATGACAATGCACCTTAGCCTTCGCCATCCACCGTCAGAGCCTCGTAAATTCCGAGGCTAATCGAACGCGATTCTGCAAATCGAGAGCGACTGAAGGCTATGCCGGTATATGTGAATATGCCGCCGCACGTCGGTCACGAAATGAAGGTGACGGGCACGATGGAGAAGGGCTCCATGATGAACGACGACATGAAGTCGAGCGACAACATGGTAATGATGTCCATGAAAGTGACCAGCATGAAGATGATGTCCGATCACTGCAGCATGGACGGAATGATGAATAAGTAGTCAATTCAGTTCCTGCAGCGGAATGCCGTGGCTTGCAAGTTCGTGTGGCGAGGCCTTAAAGGTCATTGAAAAAATTGTCACCACGAGCGGAACCGGCGCGGCGGACGAAGTGAAGACCGGCGGCGGGTTCACTTCGCGTCATCGGCAACGCCGACGTTTGCTGAAGCGAATTGAAGACTAATTAGTAAATCGGGGATGGTCGTCATCGTTCTAAGCCAAGCTTGTCGTTGACGGCGGTGACGAGGTCCTGCTCCGCGCCCAGATACCGTTCGGTGGTCTGGATCGACTCGTGCCCGAGCAGGAACTTGATCTGTTCGAGATCCCCGCCGCGTTTGCGGCAGAGCTTGGCGCAGGTGCGGCGCAGGTCGTGGGGCGCGAGTTGCGCAAGCCCCATGCGCTCGGCATAGAGGCGGACCACCTGAAACATTGCCCCCGCCGTGAGCCCTTCGCCCCAGACAGCGCCGTTCTTGCGCAGGGCGCGGAAGATCTTTCCTGCTTGATTCCCCACGGCTGCGATCCATGGGTGGAGCGCCGCCTTGACCCAGGCCGGCACCGCCACGGTGCGCGTCCGCCTCCCCCTTCCCAAGAGGTCAATCAGCACCCAGCGGTTCTCCCGCTGCTGGAGTGTATCGACCCGCACTTCGCTGACCAGCTCCGTGCGGCGCAACGCGCATCCCAAGAGGACTGCCAGAAGGGCGTAATCGCGCTTGCCCTTGAGAGTCGCGCGATCGGGAAGGCTCAGCATCTCCTGCGCCTGCTCGCGGGTGAGCCAGTTCCCTTGCCGGCGACCGCGGACGGGCACACTCCGTACATTCTCGAAGGCGGCCGGCATCGCCAGCGCGTCCGGAGAGCGGGCGTCCTTGGCCGCCTGCCGGACCAGGGCTTTGATGGCCGCCAGATGCACGTTGATGGTCGAGGCGGACTTGCCGGCATCGAGCAGCCAGCGGCGGTACTCGACGACGAAAGCCGGGGTGAGCGGCGGCTGGCCGGAGAGGTTATGGATGTAGAAAAAGTTCTCAAGAGCGTGTCCATAGGCCCGGCGCGTTTCGGCTGAGTTGCAGTTCGCCAGCACCCGGGCGACGAGCGCCTGCCGCTGGGGATTCGGTGGAGGCGAAACGATGGTCGAAGAGTCGAGTCTCGACCGCGCGGGCGAAGAATATGGTTGGCACACTCGATCAAGAGACTTCGCAGATACACGTTGCCGGCCTTCGTGATGCCGAGCTGGGGATCGCGATCTCCGGACTGACTGCGCCGCGGCCGCAAGCCCAGGTAACAACCGACATCGCGACTTCGTCCGAAGCGCTCCTTCTCCCCGAGCGTCAGCACAAAAGTCAGGGCGGTGATATGGCCAACGCCGTGGACCTTCAACAGTGCCTGTGTCTCGGGATACTTGATCTGGCCGAGTTCCTGAATCTGCCGATCGTACAGCTTGATCTTGGCTGTCATCCCGCGATCTGCTCGCACCGCGCCGAGTGCCTGAGCAAGTCCAGGCGGCATAACCGCGAGGCTGCGCTTGGCGAAACAACGTGTCGAGGAAGCCGGCATGCGGTAGCCGCAGGACTTCGTCAGTCCGCGCACGGCGTTGACGGCAGCCGTGCGTAGCCGGACCAGCAGGTCCCGTGCACGGATCAACATGAGAGCTTCCTGCTGTTCCACGGTCCGATGTGCAATGGGACGCAGGATCTCCGCATCGAGCCGCGCATATCGTGCCAGCTTCTCGGCATCGACCCGGTCGCTCTTCCGATCACTGTGCGAGATCGCCCGTAACTCGCGGACGTTCGCCACGATCACATAGTGACCCATCTCTTTAAGCTGTTCGCTGATCCAGATCGAGTGCGTGCCCGACTCCATAGCTATCCTTACCGGAGGCAGATCCGTAAACCACTTCTCGACTCCCTTTGGGACTGGTTCTGAAGCGGCCTCGATCGACTACTTCTCCCTCTTGGTTGAGCGTGCAGTAATGGCTCCAGACATCTCCAAGGTCGATACCAATCGTCATTTCAACCAGGGACTGCCTGCGTGGAACTTCCGCAATAAGGTGGTGCGCTGGCTTCTTCATGGAAAACAGTCTCTCCGATCCGGAAGACCTGCTCATCCCATTTGTCATTACTATCAGCGTGGAGTGCGTCGAGTCCGGAACTGGGTCACACCGCCGCGTTGTCGCTGGAGCCGCTCCGCGGAGGTGTTTGCCTCATAGAGCCGGGCGGAGATAGCGCTCACTTGTTCAGGGATCGAACCTAAAGAGTAAGAATCTGTCTCAGCGTGGAGTCCATTGTGGATGGCTGGTGAAGAGTCCTCCCAAGTAGCCCAGTTGATAAACGAGGAAGACTCCGAAGCAGACGCTGACCAGCCCTGAGGCGACGCCCAGATAACGGCTGATTTGCGTGAAGTGATTGCCCGCGTAGGCCAGGGGAAGCGCCATCATGGCCGTCATCAGCATCATGCCTACCATAGTGCCCGCACCGAAGATCAGCAGGTACACCGTTCCCCAAAGCGGACTGTGAATAGTGGACAACACCAGGAGCGCGACAGCAGCGGAGCCGGCCAGACCATGCACGACGCCGATGGCCAGCGGCCGCACGCATTGATAGACGCCCAAGCGACCGGTGGTGCGTTGGAGGAGTGCCCCGGACGCACCGGTTATAGTGCTGATGCTTTTCATGGGAACCAAGGCCTGCGCGTCCGGCGGCGGGCCGCCGGGAGTACAGCGGCTAGTAATCTTTTGCGTCACCCCGGTGAGATTGAGCATGCCTAACAGGATCAGCATGAGCGCGACACTGAACTCCATTGACAGGCCAATCCGCGGCGGAATGACTACACCGAAGAGAATGATCAGCGAGCCGACAACGAAAATAGTGAGCGTGTGGCCCAGGCCCCACAAGCTGCCGATCAGCGCCGCATGGCGGACATTGCGTTGCTTGCTGATGATAGTCGAGACCGCGACGACGTGGTCCGGATCGGTCGAATGGCGCATGCCCAGCACCAGCCCCAGACCAGCGACGAACAGCACCGGTCCCAGCTTCTCCCGCGAGAAACTTTGGAGGTTAAGCCCTGTGGTCGCGAATGCCTGGATGGCGATGGCGGAGCCAAGGATGGTCATGCATCCCGCGGAGACAACCGGCAACCAACGCCTGGTGAGCGGACCGTCGATGTGCAGACGTCCCATAAAGCGGCGCGCATACACCATCAACATACCAAAGCCGATCAGCACCGCAGCCAGGCCAATACTGAAAGCGACGATCAGGAAGAAGCCCAGCCCGATCCGGTGGAGCGCGAGTGCGCTGAGCAGCACGACCAACGCGGCCGGGCATGGAATGATACCGCCGGTGATGCCGAGGGTAAAGAGCTGGGTGAGCGAAACAGATACCGCCGCATTGATGTTCCCGGCGGTTGCGGCGCCGTCGCGCAGCTTCGGCCTGGACGAAAACCAGTGCCCGTGCATCTGCCCGGCGACGTGCGCATGCTCCTCGTTCTCACCGCTCCAGCGGCGCAGGAACATATAGCCACCTAGTCCGGCGACGGTGAGCCCGGAGAGCACGCCCAGCCAGGGATAGAGCTGCTCGGGCACGATGTAGCGCGAGGCATAGAGGGTTACAGCGCCGAGCGCGAACACTCCCGCGGTGTGCGACACGGTCACAATGATGCCCAGCAGCGTCGCATGACGAGCCGTACCGCGGGAGCCGACGAGGTACGCGGCAACAATGGTCTTACCGTGCCCCGGCTCCAACGCGTGCAGAGCGCCCAATCCAAACGCGATCAGAGCCGCGGTAAATAGGAACCACACGCTCAGATGACCGGCCGCGATCAGTTCCGTAAAGGCGTTGCGCGGTGTGGCCTGCTGGTTGCCCCGGAGACGCATGGGTTCTACGGCTGGGCCGTTGACCGCCGCTGCCGATACGGCGGGGGAAAGTTGCTGTGTCTCACGAACAATTCCATCATCCGCAGTTGCGCCGGCTGCGTGCGACGGGGCGGCGTGCGACCGGAGCGGCGACGAATGGTGAATGGGCGAACCATGTGCTGGCTCGCGGCGCGGCGCAATCTGGGCGGGGGTCTCGCGCGTGGTTCTTTCGATTGCCGGAGTTGCGGGAATCGTGAACCGCAGGGTGGTGGACAGGTCCTGTGGCGGGCTGCTCAGCAGATCTGTCGGATAGTTGCTCAGCTCGGCGCTTCGATCTGTCTGCGGAACGGAGCTGGCCAGCAGAGACGAGGCCGGCGCGGCGGCGATGATCTCTTTCCACCCCGCGTGTCCGGCGAAGTTGCGATCGGCGTACAGGAGGGTAGAAGCTGCGCTGCCGTCGCGTGGGGGATAGTCCGCGTGGAAGATGAAGCCCATCTTCATCGTAGGCAGGCCGCCCGCGCCGGGCGGGAAGATCACGCCCTTGGAGACGAGATGCAGAGGAAGCGGCTTGCCAGCGACGGCAAGACTCAGACCCCGCATTAACTCTTCTCCGCGCGAAGAGAGGTAGCGAGTTACGCCCGGAGCGTCCGGCTCGGCGGTGATGTTGCCTCGCTGCAGCTCCTGATAGGTAGGAATTTCCGCTAGGTCGATGATGTACCGGATGCGTATTCCACCGCGCTCCAGGCTGATTTTGGAGTAGTGATTCACGCTGAAATTGCCCATGGGATGGGCATAACTCAGGTGCGTGCTCAGCAGCAAAAACAACGGCAGGAACCATAGGAGCGATCGCTTATTGAACATGCTCGTTCTTTCCCTTAGCGGCAAGCGCAAGCTGTTTCTGAAGAAACGCGAGTTGCTGCCGGGCGACGCCCGCATAAATTATATGGAAGTGTGGATTGACCGTAAGCGCCTGATCGAACTCCTGCGCGGCCCGCTTATCCTGTCCGAGTCTGGCCGAGATCATGCCGGCGTGGAAGAGGATCAGGGAATCCTTTGTGCCGAGGCGGCGCGCGTGCTCCATGGCGTCGCTGGCCTCGGCATACTTGCCGTTCTTGTAGAGAGCCCAAGCGAGGGCATCCCAGGTGTACACGTCGTGCCGCACCTCGAACTCTTTGCGCGCCAGCACCAGCGATTCACCCAGCTTTCGATCATGGTCTGCGTAGAAGAGAGCCAGGTCGCGATTGTGCAGCACTTGATTGATATGTCCGAGGAGCCCTATGTATTCGACGAGTTGATATTGCTTCTTCGCTTCCGTCGTATTGCCGGTTTTAGTATAGAGGTCGCCCAATTCCGCTATGTAGATAGGCATCGGCACCACGGCAATGGCGCTTTGATAGAGCGTGATGGCCTCGGGATATCTGCCCTGATTCGCCCGCACCTTTCCCAGCGCGGCAAGGGCGCGATAGTCGCCGGGATGTATGGTCAGCGCGGCCAGATAGGCATCGTTGGCAGCTTGAGCATTTCCATCTTGGAAGTAGTACTCTCCCAACTCAAAGTACAGCCACGCCAGGTTCTCTCGTGGCAGCCGCGCTTCGACGCCGGCTGCTACCGCAGTTTGCATCAGCTGAATCGCGCCCGCGGTGTCTCCGGAGATGAATTTAAGATAGGAAGTGCGGCTGACGCGTACATAGGTGCTCCGCGGTTGGGAAGCTGCTTCGCCATCGGGTGATTGTAAGCGCGCATACGCGACAGCCGCCTTTTCGTATTCGCCCATGTCGGCATAGGCGTCCCCGACAATCGCGAACGGCGACAGATCGCCGGAGCCTAAAGAGAGGGCCCTCTGCGCGTAGCTCAAGGCATCCGCGAAGCGATGTTCCCCCATACATACCTCCGCCATGGTTGCCAACGGAGTAGTGGCGGACATGTCGGCGGAGACCAGATCGAGCGACTTAGTCAAGGCTTGCTCTGCTAATTGGTAGTCTTCGACATCGCCGGTCTCCCGCGCCCGCTGGAAGAAGGCGGCGCCCAGGCCCGCATAGGCCTGCGCCTCCCTGGGATTGCGCGCCACGCGTGCCTGCATCGTCCGAATAACCCGCGCGGTGCCGGTGGGCCGGGGAGTCAGCAGCGCCGCAGGCACCGGCCGGAAGCCCACACCGTTGGTGCTTGCCCCCTTCACGTCGCTCGCCATCGGCTGCTGTTCCGCTGGGGGCGCTTCCAGTGTCGGCGCTTTCGTAGGGATGGGCGATTCTATCTGGTTCCGCGGCGCTGTTTGCGGAGGGGCGGCGTTGGTTGCGGTAGGGGCGCTCGTCGCCGGCGGATCTGCTGGCGCCGCAATGGCCAAAGCGTTGAGGGTCTTGCGAGCGTCCGGCGCGTATTCCGACGATGGGTCGGCTTGCAACGAAACCTCAAAGTACCGGACAGCCTGCGCCTGGTTCTTGAGTTTAAGGGCGATATCCCCAGCATGATCGAAGATCTGCGCGCTGTGAATACCGGCGGCTAGAGCTCTTTCGATCTGAGCATTCGCTTCCGCATAGCGCCCGTTTGTATAGAGCGCCCAGGCGTTGGCATCGAGCGTCCAAACATCGTGCCGCAGCGCAATCTCCCGTTGCGCCACACTCAGGGCCTGAGCCGCGTTTTTGGCGTGGTTCGCGTAGTAAAAGATCAGATCGCGGTTGGCGTTCGCCGGCTGTTCGATCTGTGCTTTGGCGATCTTTTCGAAGTTTGCATACGTGACGACTGCTGCGCTCGTTTCTCCAGCGAGTTCCTCCGCTTTGGCTAGCCGGTAGAGCACCTGTGCGCCGGGAGCTATCTCCTGCTCCTTTCGCAGCAGAGCAATGGCCTCCGCTGGCCGGCCTTGACCTTGCCGCACCCGCGCGAGGTTCTGCAAAGTACAGGGATAGCGGGGGAAGAGCTGCTCCGTTGCCTGCAGTACCTGGCTCGCCTCCTCCAGCTTGCCGGAGCCGATCTGGACCTCCGCGATCCGGTTCGCGATCCAGGCCAGCTCTTCCGTCTCCGCCGGAGAGGTTTCGGTGTAGGCGCGGTTAAGCAGTTCCAGAGCGCCTTCCGGGTCGCCGTAGAGATCGCGCAACTCGGCCCCGAGTAGCAGCCCGGGAACATTGTTGGGCAGCAGGTTGAGCATCCATTGGGCCGATTTCTCGGCATCTGGATAGTCGCCCAACGCGATGTCTGCTTCTGCCAAATAGCCGTAGATCGTGACGTCGTCGGGCGTGTGGTGGTTGAGGGCTGTCGCCTCTGTTCTGGCCTTGGCGAATTCGTGTTCGCCAAGCAACAGAGCTACGTACGTCTTCTTGAGCTGAAAGTCATCGGGTGCGAGAAGGAAACCAGCGGCAATCGCCTGCTCAGCGTCGTGGTAATATGCGGGATCCGCCGTCTCACGCACTCTACGTATCCACGCAAGCGCGAGCTCATTGTAGGGCTGCGGGCTCTTGAGGTTCGCCTGGATCTGCTGCTTTGCGGCTGCTATTCGCTGCTGTGCAGGGGTAAGGTCATGTGCGGCTGGAAGGGCTGTCGCGTGCTCGGCCGAGGGAGCCTTCGCAGGCGTATCTTGGGCTGCGGCGTCTGGCGCTGAAGCCACCAGGCCGGAGCCGATTCCGGCAATCAGAACAAGGGCGCAGGAGAACTTCATGAAATACCTTGAGACAGAGATGCAGTGCAAGAGGCTCACTCGACGCGCGTTGGTTTGCGTATCAAAGAGCCTCTTGCAGGTTAGCTGGTTCGACCGCCTAACCGGATGTGACTACTTGACCGGGCATGGGGCAGAACCGCCCTGGTTTGCCGGAGGAGCATCATCCGCGTCGTGGTCCTCGCTGGTGGGTTGGTGACCGCAACCTATCTCGCTCGGATCGATATGACGGCTGTCGCGTCCACTGTAGGCGTAGTGCACGTAAGGGAACTCTTCCTTTACGGGCACGTCCGTAGCGGCTACTCCATCGCCAATCAGGTTGTTGGGAAAGACGTTGAATTTGGGGTTGAGCACGCCGCCGCCGACCACGCGAGCGGAGATGTCCACCACATCATCGGTCAGGCGCCGTCCATTGGGATAGCCGGCGGCATCTCCACCGATCAAGCCCAGACGGCTCCGTCGTGCAGGTGGCGTGGGAGGGACGCCGGTGTTGAGCCGCATTAGATCGGCGATAGGTCCGGCCGGGATGCCAGGAGCAGCAATCGGCGGCGCATAGGTGACCAGCGGAAGTAAGTCAGTGCGCGGCGGAGGCGGGATATTGATTCCGTATGCCGCATTGAAGACGCGAGCGATGGTCGGATCCAGATCGAACGCGGCGAACTGCACATCGTTCTTAGGCTGTTCCATGCTCCAGCGGTCCTTGTAGCCAACGCCGATGATCAGTTCGTTGATCAGCGGATTGCCGAAACGCTGGACCTGGTAGTAGTTCCCGACATTGTTTGCCGGAAGGGGCGAGCGGCGGATGGTGAGTTGGTGGCGCGAGGTTGTTGCCCAGGCACCAATCGTCGCGTTGATGTCCTTGGCTGAGTGCCGCTTACCGTCGTGCGTAAGCATGCGGATGGGCACTTCGATCACGATCGTGTTCACGTTGAAGCCAGAGACTGCATTCGGGGCAAGATTCAGATGATCGTCTTTGTCCTGCGACGCGGTCAGAACTCCCGGGACGCCAGAGCCGGTGTTGCGGAAGTTGAAGGTGTCGAAGGCCGCGCCTAGATCGATAAAGAAGGGGTCGGCGACGGTGCCCGCGAAGACGCGGACATCGTTATCGCCCCAGCCGCTGCCTTCCAGCGTGTACATACCCTGCTTCGCCAGGTCGTCGTAATCGGGCATGGTGCGTGGACCCACATTGCTGGGAACAGCGAACAGCGGCGAGCCGCTCTTGGAACGGAATTCAGTGCTTCCGCCGTGCTCCCGGACCATCCGCACCGAATATGTCTGACGCAGACTGAGTCCGGCCGATCCTGGGCCGTCCAGCGAGGTGATCGCCGGCGGAACAACCTGAGTGCCGGGCGCAACAGGTGGTGGCGAGTTCGGCGGAGCATTGAGACCGCTGCCCGCGCCCGCGTATACGGTGAACAGCTTGGGCGCGCGGATCTCGGTCTGGAAGCGGAACTGAAAGGTCACATCGGCGGTCGCATCATAATCATTGTCGACCTTGATCTCATAGAGAATGTTGGGGTCGAAGGGAAAGTACGTCGGCCCATTGCTCGGTTCCAAAAAGGGATCCACGTTCAGGATGAAAGTGACCCGATCCGGGTGGTCGTAACTGACGAATGCGTAGAAATCCGTGATATCTGCCGGGTGATCCAACGCGGTGATAGGTGCCTCGCGATGGCTCGATCCAATCGCTCCGGGCGGCGCGATCAAGAGCAAGCTCAACGCAAGCCCTAGGTATGAAGTGCGCTTTGACATTTGGCTCTCCTAGAAAGGAACTCTGTGACCGACTGGCGCGGACTTGATCGCACGGGGGAAGGAGGTAAGGCATACGGAGAAGACCCGCATTGCTGGAACGTTCAGATGTCTAACATACGCGCGGGAAGGATTACTGGATTCTAAAACACGGTGAATCTTTAGTAATTACCTAGCCGAAGCGTTGCCGTCCAGATAAAGCAGTCTGCATGAGGGCAACTTGTCGCCTGCTTCTCTGCGGAGAAGCTCTTGCCTTCTCAGCAGAGTACACAGGCACGGAGCTCCGTTTCACCGAGCTGAACGATCACCGCGGTCCAAACAGGTAGGTCAATGACACGCTTCCATACGAGCGCAGCGGCACTCCCACGATGCGTTCAAATGGACGTGGCTCAGCCTGCAAAGCAAACGTCTCCGTCGTCTGCCCCGTATAGCCGCTTGCTAGCTCTCCATTCAGGGACGCAACCCAGCGCCCATCGGCAAAAGTCTTCTGCACATTCAGCCGGATCTCTTGCAGAGGCAGGCCGGTGAATCCATCCCCCAGTGGCTTGGCCTTCACATATTCATACTCGCTCTTGCCCTCCAGGCCATAGGGCAAGCGGTCCACTGTGCCGATCGCATCGACGATCATGCGCGGCGCCTCCGGGATTGGCGTTCCCAACTCCCGGTCCCGCGCGTCCGCCTCCGACCACGAAGCCTGAAAAAAGCCGAACGGGTAGCGGTGACTCGCAGCGAGCGTGATATAGCGGTTGATGGAAGGCCCCACGTCCTGCTGCAATCCGGTGTCCGGGTCGATCTTCGCCAACTCGGCCGAGTTCGTCTGGTGCGCCAGCGTCACGCTCAACGCCGTTCCTCCAATCAACTTGCTCGCTACCATCTGGTATTCACGCGACTGAATGATCAAGCTGCCCTGGCCGGTGCCGGTTCCAATGCGCGGATCGTTGGCATGGAACGCTTTGCCAAAACTGAAGGCCACCTGCGGCAGAAAAGCTGCGTCCGGCCGGCCCAGCGTGACGTTCACCTTGGGGCTGGTGGTGCCGGGCCACTGGTTGAAGGAGTTGGCCGGCGTAATACGGTCCGTGTTGTTAAAGCCGATCTGGTCATGCCGAATCCCCGCATACATCTGCAGGTCGCGGTTAACCATCCCATTGATCGCCGCGAACGGACCGATGTCAGTCACCGTCAGGTCGTTGGCCGTCACAAGATTGAATTGGCCGTCCGCGTTCAGGTGTTTCAAATCAAGGTTCCGCGGAGCGTCGCGACGCAAGTCGAGGCCCGCAAGCAGCGCCCATCGTGGATTGAATGTATGCGTATACGTTTCATTCGCGCCTGCCACCGTGCGAAACTCGCTCTGCTCAATCAACCCCAGCCCGAAGTCCGACTTGAGGTCGAGATTGTAGGTGCGGAAGTAGGCTGACGTCTGCAACGTATCCTGCTCGCGGATCGTCCATGCGTCCGTCAGCAGCGCCAATGTCGTATGGGTCAGGTCAGCCTGCAGCCGGTTGATGGTGTCATCCTGAACTGGCGTGTCGATCGGAATCAGCCCCGGGAGACGCGAAAACCCATAGTAGGCCAGCCCCAGCGCAGTCACTTGGTGACTCCCTAAGGTCCAGGAGCGATAAGCTGCGAGTTTGTACTGTTGTCTCTCCTCCGGACGCGCCAGAAAGCCGTTGCCCCATGACCCCTCCAGAGCAAACCACTCCTGCTTCCCCGGATCGCTCGGGCTCCATCCCGCCGCAAGATCGCCGTCTAGTCCATCCGTGGTGGCCGATACAAACGGAGTCAGGCGGCTCCGCAACACATATGTGACCGCCAGGTTGATAGCGTGGTCGCCATAGCGCGCATTGAAGGCCGCATTGTCCAACAGCACGCCTCCAATGGTCTGTGGAACCACAATGTTCGGATCGGCGTAGCCGTTGCCGTGCGCGTTCGCGGTCAAATTGTTCTGGAACAGGAACCCGCCGATCTGAAAGTATTGGGCGATCGGCTCGCCGTGGTCTCCCGCCACTCCAGGCGAAAAGTACTGCGGCGCTTTAATACCACCGGAAGCGGTCTCGACGGGAAGGCCCGGTATGGACAGAGGAATGCCGGGCCGTCCGGGATTGGCCTCCAGCAGATCCTCGCGCGTGTAGGCCTTCGCTGCCGGGTCGGGCTCGAGCGCATCCTGCCGCGCGCGCACCGTCACGGTATTAGTAGATTGCAGTTGCACATCCAGGTCACGGTCCGACTCCATGTCTAAATCCAGAATGAAAGTCGCATAGCGTTCGTCGCTGATGGAGATCCGCCGGATGCCGGGAGCGACCCGCGCTTCGAAGTGGCCGGCCTTATCCGCCGTTACCTTCTGCCCGTCCACCGTCAGCATCACGCCGGCAACAACACTGCGGTTCGCGGTCTTGATGTCGCCGCGGAGCAGGAACGCCTTCGCGGCCGCAGCCGGAGGCGCATGACTCTCCTGCTGTGCGTACAAAATAGCAGGGGCATGAAGGAGAGTAAGCGTTGTGCACAAGAGCAAACAACGTACATCGTTCATAGCCGCACCAGGCAGTGATGTCAAGCCTGCGAAGGATAACACTATTTCTACAATCGTGTTACTTATTTTGGTAATCTCTATTTGGTGATCTTTATACCGTTACGGGGGTCACATGCCAGAGTTGAGCCGGACCGGCGTGTCCATTGAGCAGGATTTGCTGGAGCAGTTCGACGCGCTCATCGTAAAGCGGGGATACAAGAACCGGTCTGAAGCGTTGCGCGATCTCATTCGCGAAAGCCTCATCACGGATGCCGTCAATGACAACAAACGCGTGGTTGGTACCCTCACCATGGTCTACGATCATCACCTGCCCGAGCTGCCGCAGAAGCTCATGGAAGCGCAACATCATGCGCACAAGCATGTCCTGGCGACAACCCATGTGCACCTGGACCACGACACTTGCCTGGAAGTCGTCATTATGCAGGGACGGACCCGGGAGATTCACGCCTTGGCCGACCAGATGCTCACCATGCGCGGAGTAAAAAACGGCAAACTCGTACTTACTACGGCCTCCAGTAAATAGCGGTGTTCCCTCACTATATTTCCGCATGGCCTTCTTGCAGTCCGATATGAGCCCCTTTACCTCTATGAGCCCTCGTACCTCCCGGGGCTGCGAAGCGAGATCGTGCTGCTGAGCCGGTGAGGAACGCCAACCTCGGTGGTCGCGACGCTCTTGGCCCCCGCCGGAGCTGCCGACGATGGCATCGTCCTGTTCAACGATGCTGGATTGGTGAACTACCTGCCGGGCGAAAGTTCTGGCAATAGGGTAAATGCGGCCCCGGATCTCGGTTCGTTCGCATTCACCAGCGATCCTTCCACTCTGTACGCGCAGCCCTTCGAGTTTCTGGAAGATCCTTCGTTCTTCACCACGCTGACGCTGGATAACGCGGGGCTCCACTACAAGCAACCACCCAGCGGGTCCAACGGCGCGACAGGCCAGGGAAGCGGCGCCTTCATAGTATCCGATGGAAATTTGCTCTACACCAATGCCGCGCAGGTATGGGACCCGAAGACTCGTCAGTTGCTGCACACTTACGCTGCGGCTTCTCCAGGACAATTCGATAGTGTCGTCCCTGATACGGCGCACGGCAAGACCTTCTTTCTGGAGAGCCGTGGTCAGTACAACGACCGGGGCTCGCTCAATCTTCGCAGTTATGATCAAACATCCCTGGAGCAGAGCGGCACGCTTTCGTTTGCGCAGGATCAGAATTTTTCAGCCTTGAACGCTACGGAACTGGTGCGTTGGGGCGCGAGCGGCTTCGCCTTCCGCTACATCGATGCTGCGAGCAACCACGCCAACGATGCCGTCCTGCTGCTCACCAGTAGCATCGTGGGCGGAAGCAATGTGAATCCGGCACCAGTCGCGGCTAGCATAGCTCCCGCCTCCGTCGTAGCGGGAGGGCCAGACTTCACGCTCACCGTCACCGGCAGCAGCTTCATCTCTGGCAGCACGGTTCTGTGGAACGGCAGTCCGCGCATCACATCGTTTGTCTCTGCCACGCAGCTCACAGCGAGCATCTACGCCTCCGATATCGCGGCTCCGGGCGGCGCGGCGGTGGGCGTGGTTAACCCTGGTCCCGGTGGCGGCGACTCGAACGGACTGACGGTCACTATCGCGGCCGACGTGCCCCCGGCGCCTGCTCCCCAACTGACGATCACGCCGGCCACGCTCAACATCGGATATTTGCCTACCTACGGCCCTCCTGCTGTGTGACATCGTGCAACAGCCGCGAGAGTTAAGATCGCCAGGTTTCAATGGAAACCC
>JBPCNO010000170.1:0-8962 GCA_051001135.1 Acidobacteriaceae bacterium | reverse complement strand
GTGGTGGTCTTCCCGATTATGGTCCAGGGGCTGAACATGGGCGGCTTGCTCAGGCGCTTACCTTCGGGGGAACCTGCCTAACCGTCTTCCCTGCACCGCAAAAATTCCGTCGAGTTGTCGATTTGAGGGCTCGCCGTGCGATTAACTAACGGATGGAGGAACACGATGACGTACATGTTGCTGATTTATGATGCGGAGCAGGCCTGGACTGATGCCGAGCGGGAACAGTGTTACCAGGACTCAACCCAGCTCGCACATCGACTCAAGGCGAGCGGTCAGTATCTGGCCGCGAACCCGCTGCAATCTGTATCGACCGCTACCAGCGTTCAGGTGCGCAAGGACAAGCGGCTGGTGACCGATGGCCCGTTCGCGGAGACGCGCGAGCAGCTTGGCGGATACTTTCTGATCGAAGCCAAGGACCTGGACGATGCGATCGGGATTGCCACGCAGATTCCAAGCGCACGCAAGGGAACCGTCGAAATCCGCCCGCTGGTCGAGATCGCAGGACTGCCGGAGTGGTGCCCTGCGGCAATCCCTGGCGGCCGTACAGACGAGAAGACGTACAGCTAGAAGATGTAATGCAGAGAGAACTGGATCTGCCGGGGCGGCGACCGCACGTCTGTAATCTGACCAAAGTTGGTATCGGTAATGCTGTTATCCGGATTCTTATAGCTCGCAATATTGAATAAGTTAAAGAAATCCGCGCGGAAACCGATCACTTGGCCCTCCGTGATGTGGAAGTCCTTGAACGCGGAGCTGTCGATCTGCTCATACCCCGGAGCGCGTTCGCTGTTCACCCTCGCGGTACCGAAGGTGTTGATAGCTGCCGCGCCATAGGCGCATACCCTGTTATCCTGGCCAGGTGTTTGGCAGGGCGTGACGGAGGGGTCCGTACCCCACCAATGCCCAACACCCCGATTGACGATCTTGAATTTACGGTACTGGTTAGCGCGCGCCTGACCGTAGGTGTTGGTGTTGCTCTCCCCCGGAGCGTTGATAGTAATGGGGAAACCAGAATACGCAATCACGGAGCCAGAGAGCGACCAGCCGCCGATCGCCTCATCGACCACGCGGTTCACCCCGGAGCCGAACTGCCTTCCGTGCCCAAAGGGCAGGGCGTACACCCCCACAGCCGATAGATTGTGCCGTACATCCGTGCCCGCCGGACCATAGTCCGCATGGCTGTTGTAGGCATTTTGAAAGGCTCCGTTCGATCCGCTGATGCCTGAGTTTCCATAGTTGCCGGAGCTATTCGTCATCGCCCGGGCGTAGGTGTAGTTCACCGTGTATTCGAAGCCGCGGCTCAAACGCTGCCGCAGCGTAGCCTGGGCGGCGTTGTAGTTCATCATGGCCTCGGACTCGGTCACCAGCAGCGTACCGCCCTGACCCACAAGGTTCACATAGGGAGCTACGGCATCAAATGACGTCAACTGGTTGCCATTGCGATAGTCGATCAGGTGCTGCCCTGTCTCGCCAAGATACCCGACCGACAACGACGTGGTGTTGTTGAGGGCGTATTCCGTGGTCAGGTTGAACTCCTGAATGTAGGCCGGCTGGATGTGCTGCGGCCATGCGCCATAGCCTTGCCCGGAGTAGTTGATGTCGCCGGGCGAGGAGCTGAACCCTTCCTGCACCGTATAAGGCGTGCCGCCGCCGGTGGTCGTCGGGCTCAGCGACTTCTTATCGCTGACCAGCACGAAGGGTGGGCTGGAGGTGAGGCGCTGGTTGCCGGCATTGCCCTCGAAGAAGCTGGTGGCGCCGTATCCTCCACGCAGCACGAACTGCGGTTTGATCTGCAAGGCGAAGCCGACCCGCGGCATGAACTGCTTGTAATTCGGCTGGTAGCAGGCTCGATTGCCGCAACGCTGCGTGCCCGGCGGTGCGTTTGCGGGGATTGGACCGGCGTAGATCACGGTGCCGGTATCCAGCAGCACGTTCGCTGTCTTGTCGTTTACCTCGTACCAGGGCTGGTCATACTCGTAGCGCAGGCCCAGGTTGATGGTCAGCGTGGGCAGGATCTTCCAATCGTCCTGAATGAAACCGGCGGTGCGCCACTGACGGTTGCCTACCAGTCCGCCGGGCGTGCCCAGCGTCGCCTCGCTGATCCGGTTCAGAACGAAATCCGCCGGACCATAGCCTGGCGCCTGGGTGGCGGCGTCGCTGGCTACATTTGGGTTAGACGTAAATTGCCCCGTGTAGCTGAATTGGCCCAGCGACCCGAAGTTGCCGGCGTTGATGTAATTCTGTTGATAGCGGATCGCCTGCACGCCCATGCTGATGAGGTGTACGCCGCGCTGCCAGGTCAGATTGTCGCCATAGCTGAAGGTGTTGTCGCGCAGGATCTGCGTGTTCGCGTTCGTGCCTATGTAGCTGATGTTGTTACTGATGCTCTGGCCTGAAAATCCGGGATAGATCTGTGTGCCGAACGGGACGCCGACGATCGAATCTCCCTTCAGACCAAACGCGCCCGTAGGGTCGGTGGGGATGCTGTTGTCCCAGCGGACGCGGGTGAAGCCGATGCGCGCCTCGTTAATCACCGAGGGCGAGAAGGTGTGGATCCAGGTGGCGCCTCCCAGCTTGGTGGGGTAAATGTTCTGCGGGGGGAAGCTGATCGCCAGCACGGCAACCTGGTTGTCGAATGCATTGGACTGGCCATAGAAGCCGGTAATCTTGTCCGCCGGGCGCGGGTCCCACTCGATCTTAATGTCGCCCTGATTGTTGACCGTCGATTTGCGATTCGGACCCTGATAGTTGTTCGCCGCGATCCCATCTGTGGGTGCTGCATTCGGCAATGGATAAAATTCGGGATGCGCGAAGAGGAACTGCGCCACCGGGTTCAGGATGGGTACGTTCTGGTTCTTGACATACGGCGCATAGCCGTTCTGCGAGTCGTAGAGCTGGATGGGATTTGCGCCCGAGAGCAGGGCGGAGAAGTCGCCGGAGCGCATTGCTGTGGGAATCACGCTGTCCAGAGCGGTGCCGCCGGTGTGCTCGCGCACGCCTTCATAATCCGCGAAGAAGAACAGCTTGTTGTGCTTGATCGGACCGCCGAGCGTGCCGCCAAAGATGGTTTGCGTATAGGGATTTCGCGGAACGATTGGGGTCTGAAATTTGTTGCTCCAGCTATTCGCGTTCAGGTTCTGGTTCTCCAGATAGCCGTAGAGCGACCCATGGAACTGGTTCGTCCCGCTCTTTAGTACAGTCAAAACATCGCCGCCGTTCACGTTGCCGTACTCGGCCGGCGCGTTGGCCGAGATCACCTTGATCTGCTCGATGGCGTCCGGCGCAGGATTATAAGCGATCAGGTTGTTTTGCGGCTCGTTCTGATCAATGCCGTCAAGCGTGTAGTTGTTCGCCTGGGCGCGGTTTCCATTGATGGCGACGATGCCACTGTTGTAATTGTTGCGCTCGATTGCATTGTTGCCGGTCAACCCTGTGGGGTCCGTATTCACCGCGCCCGGCTGGAACAGCGTCACGCTGGAAAAGTTGCGCCCGTTCAGCGGGATCGTCTGGATCTGCGTGCTGGTCAGCGCGATGCCCAGGGACGCGTCATTGGTGTTCAGAATGGGCGCCAGCTCTCCCTGCACTGTGGTCGTCTGCGCCTCAGAGCCCACATTCAGCCGAATATCGACCTTCGCGGTCTGGTCGACCTCAAGGGAGAAAGAAGGATACGCAGCGCTCTGAAATCCCTTCGCGCTGGCGGTGATCTGGTACTGTCCGATGGGAAGAAAGCGGATACTGTATGCGCCGGCGGCATTGGTAGCGGTCGGGGTGGAAACGCCCGTGGTGGTGTTCTGTGCTGTCACGGTCGCGCCCACTACTACGGCTCCGCTGGGATCCGTCACCACTCCGCTGACGCTGCCGGTTACCGTCTGGCAGATGGCTGCCGAGACCGCGAAAACCATCAGCATAAGCGACAGAGAACGGATGAATCGAAGGGGTTTCATTGCGGGCGTGCCTCCGTCGTGCGAAGAATTTGTTGCCAAGTTCTAAATTGGAGCCAATTATCGCGTAATGGAAGTCTGATTGTGAAGAACAATCTTCTGAAAAATCACAAATAAGACCATTTCGCATGATTTCGCTCAAATATCCGACAGCCATTTAAACGATGACTCGCATGTCGCCCCTGTGCGTATCCTATCTGTTCTCCTGTCGCTGTGAGATCCGGCACTGACCTGCTCGCTTTGACGAAAGAGCGTCCGCAGTCGATAAATCATTTTCATGATTGAAAACATGAGAAATAATCGAATGTCTCTGACGCGGCGCTACGCATTGCGGTAGGCTTATCTGGCTTGGGGATGGTTTCAGCGATTCGCCCGAGCATTCGGAGGATGATGCCGCCACCCGTCATCGAAATCTGCGTCGACACGCTGGAGGCGGCGCAAACGGCCGCGCGCGGCGGAGCGACGCGTGTCGAATTCTGCAGCGTTCTGGCGCAGGGGGGATTGACCCCGAGCCTCGGCCTAGTTGCGTTGGCGCGTGAGACTGTTTCGGTGCCCATTCACGTGATGGTTCGTCCGCGAGCGGGAAACTTCGTGTACTCGCACGACGAAATATCGTCCATGGAGCGCGATATCGATCTTTTCAAGGGCGCCGGGATCGATGGCGTTGTCCTTGGGTTGCTGACACCTGCCGATACGATCGATGTTAGGCGCACGCGTCAACTCGTCGAACGAGCCCGGCCCATGGCTGTTACCTTTCATCGCGCCTTCGACGAGTGTGCCGATCTTACGCGCGCGCTTGAAGACGTGATCGTAAGTGGGGCGACGGGCCTGCTCACCTCCGGCGGTGCACCGAGTCTGGCGCTAGGCGCCACGAGAGTGGCAGAACTAGTACGTCTGGCCGGCGGGAGGCTTGAGATTATCGGCGGGGCCGGCGTTACGATCGAAACTGCCACGGCTCTCTGGCGCTCCACGGGTGTCGCAGCGATGCATGCCTCTCTGCGGCGCGCCGCCTCATCGCTCCCGCCGAACCGGCACATCGACGCTGCTGCCGCACTACCTGGTGGGCACGCGGAGGCGCAGCCAGTCCTGCTGGAGGAAGATGTTCGCGCGCTGGTCGCAAGCTTTCACGGCACGCCGAGTGGGTCGCGGCGTAAGCCGGTGCTATAGAATCGTCGGGATTCGGCGGCGTTGATCTTGAAGAGCGCAGGCGCAAGGTTCGTATGCGCGCGACGTGACTATCGTCTTCCGAACGCGACTGGAGATATCTGGCTGCATGGCCACAAAGGGTGAAGAGCGCGCGGAGAGGATCGTAAAGCTACTGCTTCGCGAGGGAGAGGCGTCGCTCGAAGAGATTATCGCCGCCGTCGGCTCTTCTGCACCGAGCATTCGCCGGGACCTTACCAAACTGGAGCGGCGCGGATTAGTACGGCGTACCCACGGCGGCGCGACTCTGGTGGAGCCGCTGCTTTATGAACCGTTCCGCTACGATCAATCGTTCCAGGCGCGCGACCAGCGCTGCGCGAAGGAGAAGCGGCGGATCGGTCTGGCGGCGGCGGAGTTGATTGCGGAAAATGACACCATCGGGCTGACTGCGGGAACGACCACCACGCAGGTCGGACGCAGCATCCGCCATCGATCGAACATCACGGTCGTGACCAACGCTATCAACATCGGCATGGAACTCTGCAACCAGCCGCGCATCCGCACCTATCTCACCGGCGGCGCTGTTCCCTGGGCGTGGTCCTTTTCGCTGACCGGTCCCGCGGCTGTGAATTTCCTCAGCAGCGTCTACATGGACAAGGTCTTTCTTGGCGTCATCGGTCTTGACGTGGCGCGTGGCGCGACTACCGGAGAGGCGGACGAGGCGCTCACCTTCCGCACCATGCTGAAGCAGGCAAAGCAGGTGATCGCCGTAGCGGATTCCAGCAAGCTGGGTCACGTGAGCCCAGCGCTCATCTGCCCGCTCAGCGACATTCACATGCTGATTACCGATACCAATGCGTCGGACGAGAGTGTAGCCGAGTTCACGCAGCGGGGCGTCCAAGTGATTCGCGCATAGAAGTCACGGCATTCCCGGCCTAGGGTAAAACATATCTGAGGATGCTTGGTCGCGGAGGGAATACCGTGAGGGATGCTGCCCTGGTTGGCGGAATGATTGTGGATGGCACCGGTACCAAGCCGTTTCCCGCGAACCTGTTCGTCACCTGCGGCCGAATCTCAGGAGTCAGTTCTAGCCCGCCGCCGAGCAGCGCTGAAGTAATCGATTGTACCGGGCTCGTCATCGCGCCTGGCTTCATAGATGCACACAGCCACTCCGACCTTCAGGTCCTTGAGAACGCTCCCGAGAAATTACTCCAGGGAGTAACTTCTGAAATTGTGGGAAATTGTGGTTTCTCAGCCTATCCAACCGGCGAGAGAGCTACGGAACTCCGAGAATTTGCGAATGGAATTTTTTCTGGGGACGAAAGCTGGGGCTGGCACGATGCGCGCTCCTACATTGCGGACACCGGGACCCGTTGCCGGACAGGCGTTTCATCACTGGTTGGGCATGGGAGCTTACGTGTGGCGGTCGCAGGACATCAGTTAGGCCCTCTTCCAGAACGGTCTATGGACGCCATGGTTCACATGCTCGACGATGCTCTCGACGAGGGGGCAGTGGGGCTGTCTACCGGCCTTATGTATTCTCCCGGCGCCAGTTCTCCCGTAGAAGAACTGGATCGCTTGTGTTCCGTTGTCGTACGTCACAACAGAGTGTATGCAACTCACATACGCAACTATTCCGATGAGGTCTGCGAAGCATTACAGGAGCAGATTGGAATCGCAACACGTACAGGATGCAGGCTGCAGATCTCACATTTACAGGTGGTGGGCCCGCGAAACTGGGATAAGCAGCAGCAGGCTCTGGAGATCATAGAGAGGGCTCGTCAGGGCGGAGTCGACATTGCATTTGATTGCTATCCGTACACGCGAGGAAGCACCGTTCTGACGCAACTTGTGCCCCAGTGGGCATTGGAAGGCGGCCTGCAAGGGCTGCAAGCACGCTTGGGTAACCGCGGCGAACGTAGATCCATCTGCCTGGAGATGGACCGCACTGTGGCGCAAGGCTGGCCGGGCATCCTCATCTCCGCCGTACGCTCCAGCGCTCGACAGGATCTGGTTGGCCTCAGCATTGCAGATATTGCCGAGATATGGAACGCGGAACCCGCGTTGGTAGTTCTGGATCTGCTCGTGCAGGAGGGCGGAGCGGTCAACATCCTGGGAATCAATCAGAGTGAAGCCAATCTTAAGCAGACGCTTACGCACCCTCTTTCGATGATCATCAGCGACGGCTTCTACGTACGCGGACGCCCTCATCCGCGTCTATATGGTACGTTCCCGCTCCTGTTGGGAGATATATGCAGAAGAAGAAAATGGCTCAGCCTTGAAGAAGCTGTAGAGAAGATCACGTATAGGCCCGCGCAACGATTTGGCTTGCAAGGTCGCGGCAAGATTGAGTCTGGCTACTATGCCGATCTGACTATCTTTGATCCAGAAGAAATAGATAGCGCTGCCACTTATGAAAATCCCTCTGTTGCACCGGCGGGGATCCGCTACGTTCTGCGAGAAGGAGAAATCCTGGTTGAAGACGGCCGTGTCGCAAATCATGTAACAAGCTGACTGGCGGAGAGAAATTAGAAGAGTTAGCAGAGGCCGTTCTTCAGGTCACCTTCCCCCTGGCTGCCACCCTCCACTTTGCAACGACTCGCTCGCCTTCCACCCCATAGACGACATCGTGCAGATTCATGACAACGCAGACATGATTCGGTATCACGCGCACTCTCTCACCAATGCTCATCTTCTCCGGCATGGTGCTGGTGTCGACGTGACCATGTTCTTCCGACAGTCCTTCGATGATGGCCTGTGGATACTCAAGAATCCTCCCGAACCCCTGCTGGTCGCCGGTGGCAAGCCGATCGGAACTCAGTGTCTTGCTGCCTGCGTCGAGGATGGCTCGTCCCGCGACGCTCCTGCTGACGACGGTTGTGAGAATCGTCGCGGCACAGTCGCTCCATGAAGCAGCACCCGCGCAAACGGTGTTCTTGTCATTGAAGATGTAAGTGCCCGGCCGAATCTCCGTTACGCCGGCAAAGCGATGGGACGAGTAAGCGGTGGGAGTGTTGCCGCCGCTCACTACATGGCAGTCCAATCCGGCCCGATTGACGAGCTCCAGCAACCGCTCTAGTAGCGAGTTCTCCCGGCCGATCAGTAGATCCAGGTCTGAGGAGTTCGACATGATGTGTCCGGGATAAACCAGAAGACCGCGCCACTCAAGTCCAGGGAGCGAGGACATTCTTTCGACTAAGCTCACCGAAGATGCCGATACAGGAAGACCGCAACGCCGCAGCCCGGTGTTGAACTCTGTCAATACTCCGATACGACAGCCGCTTGGAGCAACAGAGCCAGAGATAGCCTCGGCCACTTCGAGCGAATCGACAGCGACCGTCACACGGCTCCGGGATGCCAAAGCTACGAAGCGTCGCAGTTTCTCTCTGCCTACGAGAGGATAGGCAATCAGGATGTCCTCTACGCCGGCATCCGCCATAACCTCAGCCTCGCCAAGCTTTGCTACCGTAACTCCGATTGCTCCGTAGCTCAGTTGTTTATGTGCCAGCTCCGGTATCTTATGCGTCTTCGTATGCGGCCGTAGCTTCAGATTGTACTGGGTACAATACTCCGATAGTCGCGCCAGGTTGCGCTCCATTACATCCATCGAGATCAATACGGAGGGGGTATCGAGGTCACATATGTTCAAAGTGTATGTCCTCTCCTGAGTAAGGCGATTCCCGCTTCCAAACCGCTGAGCCAGCTCGATAGAGCGAATGAGGTCGGCGCTCCTGCGAACGCTACTGATTTACCCCGCTCGCCAGAAAGCCGCCATCGACCACTAATACCTGCCCGGTGACGAATGAGGCCGAGTCAGACGCCAGGTATACGGCCGCCCCTACCAGCTCGTCCGTTCTTCCGAACCGGCCCATAGG
>JBPCNO010000169.1:0-24960 GCA_051001135.1 Acidobacteriaceae bacterium | reverse complement strand
ATGTAGCCACGCTGCTGGCGGCGCAGACTACGTACGGCGCCGCGCGGATGGTACTTGAAACCGGGGAACATCCGGCGCTGCTGAAGGACGCCGTGACCACCCCCGCCGGCTGTACCGCCGATGGCCTGCTGGAGCTAGAGGAGGGCGGACTGCGTGTCACTCTGATCAAAGCCGTGATGCGGGCCACCGAGCGCGCGCGGCAGCTTACGAGCGGCTAAGACGCGGGGAGTCGCCACTCCGGCGAGTAGAATCGGACGCAGGAGCTGCCTTGAACGCGAGCCTGGCGCACGCATCGGTCGTCCAGAAAGAACGCAACACAGAGCAGCAGCCCACCGCTGCCGGAAGATGGCTGCCAAGCTTTGCCTGGGCAGTGCTGGCTTACAACATCGCGGTCATCCTGTGGGGCACGGTGGTGCGCGCAACCGGCTCCGGCGCGGGATGCGGGGACCACTGGCCGTTGTGCAACGGAACCGTGCTGCCCATCAATCCGCGTGTGGCCACGGTGATCGAGTTCACCCATCGGATGATGAGCGGGCTGACGCTAGTGCTGGTGTTGGCGCTGGTGGTCTGGGTCTATCGCAAGACGGTGCGGAAGCACTTGGCGCGCGTGGCTGCCGTTGCCGCCGTGCTGCTGACGCTCAACGAAGCATTGCTGGGCGCGCTGCTGGTGAAGCTTGGCCTTACCGCGCAGAGCACCTCGCCCTGGCGGCCGCCGATGCTGGCCCTGCACCTGGCAAACACCTTGCTGCTGCTGGGCGCGCTGGCACTCACCGCGCACTTCCTGTCCCCTGCCGGTGAGGCCTACCGCGGGAGAGTGGCCATGCGTCATCTTCCTCTGGCCCTCTGCGGGCTCGCCGCCACACTGGTGGTCGGAGTCAGCGGATCGCTGGCCGCACTGGGGGATACGCTCTTCCCTGCTACATCGCTGCGCTCCGCGCTGCTGGCGGATTTCTCCTCGTCGACCGCGTGGCTTATTCGTTTGCGGGTGGTGCATCCGGCAAGCGTGGTCGTCGCGGCGGCGTTCATTCTTTGGCTGCTGTGGCAGGCAGTCTTCCGGCAGGAGCAGAGCGGTAATCGTTCGCTCGCCCATGTGCTGATCGGCCTGCTGGCGTTGCAGGTGGCGCTCGGTGTGTTCGATGTCCTGCTGCGCGCGCCGCTGTGGATGCAGGTGCTGCACCTGCTTGGCGCCGATGTCTTCTGGTCGGTGCTGGTGGTGCTCACGGCGCGGATCTGTCTCCGGGTTGTGGAGTCAGGCGAACAGACAGACTGATCTTTTTTTGACAGTCTTCGCCGGTTCTTCTATAAGGCAAAGCAAGCGGTTACATACTCCTCATCACAGGATCGCGTATGCCCTCTGCTGCTCACCCATCCCCCGGCGGCTTTCCTGCCCGCTCGCGTCTTCGCAATGCCGGCGCACTGCTGGTTGCCGGTTTGCTGCTCAGCGTTGCCGTGGTGCCTGCACGGGCGCAAGCCACGCGCTATGCGTCTGCGCCGCCTTTGCTGCTGGGCGCGGCCTGGTACCCGGAGCAGTGGGACGAAGCAGTCTGGGACGCCGACCTGGCGAAGATGCAGGCTGCGCACATCCACCTGGTGCGGGTGGGCGAGTTCGCCTGGAGCACCATGGAGCCCGCCGAGGGCAAGTACGATTTCGAGTGGCTGGACCGCGCCATCGCGAAGGCCGCAGCGCACCACATCGTGGTGGTGCTGGGCACGCCCACGGCCGCGCCGCCGGCGTGGCTGACGACCAAATATCCCGAGACGCTGAGAGTGGACGAGAACGGGCGCCGCGACGAACATGGCAACCGGCAGCAGTTCTCGTTTGCCAACACCAGGTATCGCGAGCTGGCGCACGGCATTGCAGAGAAGATGGCGGAGCGTTACGGACACAATCCGGATGTGGTCGGATGGCAGCTTGACAATGAATACGCCAACGACTCGTTCGATCCTGAGGCCAAGGCGCAGTTTCACGCGTGGCTGGAGCGGAAGTACGGCAGCATCGACAGACTGAACACGCTGTGGACGACGCGCTACTGGAGCCAGACCTACGACAACTTCGACGAGATTCCGGTGCGCGCGAAGGAAGAGAACCCGGCGCTATTGCTGGACTGGCGCCGCTTCGTCAGCGATACGTGGAAGAGCTATTCGGAGAACCAGATCAGCGCCATCCGCCCCCGCGCCGACCCGCGCCAGTTCATCACCACCAATACCATGGGCTGGTTCGACGGCTTCGACAGCTACACCGTCCACCAGGTGCTGGACATCGCGGCGTGGGACGACTACATCTCCGATCCGGTCTACGATCCCGCGGACAATGGCGCGCGCCACGACCTTACACGCGGATTCAAACAGAAGAACTTCTGGGTGATGGAGACGGAGCCCGCGTTTGTGAACTGGCGCAAAACGAACAATCCGCTGGAGAAGGGGCAGGTGCGCGAGCTGGCATGGCAGGCCGTGGGTCACGGGGCGGATGCGGTGGAGTACTGGCAGTGGCGCGCGGCGCTGAACGGACAGGAGCAATACCACGGCACGCTGGTGGGCACGGATGGCGAGCCGGTGCCGGTGTACCCCGAGGTCCAGCAGATCGGCCTGGAGTTCGAGAAGGCGGGAACGGCGCTGGCCGGAACTGTTCCGGTCTCGAACGTCGCGCTGATCGAGGACTACGACAGCCGCTGGGCGATCGACTTCCAGCGCCACGCCGCCGCCTTCGATCCAGTGGCCGAGCTGGTGAGCTTTTATCGCCCACTGCGGGCGCAGGCGCAGGGCGTGGACATCCTGCAACCGAGCGCCGATCTGGGCACCGGTTCGGGCCGCTACAAGCTGGTGGTCGCGCCGGCGCTCAACGTGCTGACGCAGGCGCAGGCGGATCATCTGCTGGCCTACGTGAATGCGGGCGGCCACCTGGTGCTGGGTCCGCGCAGCGGGATGAAGAACGAGTACGACGCCACCTGGCAGCAGCGCCAGCCTGGTCCGTTGGAGCAGGCGGCGGGGGTAAAGGTGGAGGAATATTATGCGCTGGACGGGCCGGTGCCGGTGACAGGAGATGCGGGCGCAGGCACGGCGCGGATCTGGGCAGAGATACTGAAGTCCCTCGCAAGCGATGCTCACGTACTGGCCCGCTATGGCAAGAGCAACGGGTGGCTCGACGGCCAGCCAGCCATCACCACGCGCACCGTGGGCAAAG
Organism: Acidobacteriaceae bacterium; assembly: GCA_051001135.1. Taxonomy (GTDB): domain Bacteria; phylum Acidobacteriota; class Terriglobia; order Terriglobales; family Acidobacteriaceae; genus CAWHMN01. The sequence continues at coordinate 21,779 of JBPCNO010000169.1, read as the reverse complement.
GATCGATCACCTACATCGGCTTCTGGCCGGACGCGCCCATGCTCGATGCGCTGACCGCGATGCTGTTGAAGAACGCCGGAGTGGAACCGCTCATAGCCAATACACCCACGGATGTGGAGGTGTGCGAGCGCGCGGGTGAGGGCAAGCGTGTGTGGGTGCTGATCAACCACAGCAAGGCGGCGCAGCGCGTGCCGCTGCCGGCTGGCATGAAAAGCCTGCTGCATGGGAACTCCGAGACGGCGGTCGAGCTGGAGCCCTATGGCGTGGATGTGCTGCAGCAGTGATGCCGATCCGGTTCGTTCATCGGAAAGCGGGTCTGCGCTGCCGCGCAGAGACCCACCCTACACGCGCATGGACCCGTGGCACGTCCGGCGGCGGTCCGGCGCGTAGAATGGGGCACCCCGGTCTACGGCAGTCAGGGATGACGAGCTGCGGTTAATGAAGGCAGAAGCAGGCGCCTTCTAGCTGGCTTTCTCTTTGGGGGCTCTTGATTTCGCTGCGGGGCGCGGTTGTTTCGCGGCTTGCGGAGGCTTCTTCCGGGCAGCCGTAGCTGCGACTTCGGGGGCGGCTTCCACGGGCGCTGCGGTTGAAGCGGCCGATGCGGGGGCCTGCCCGGCCAGGCTCTTCTTGAGCGCATCCATCAGGTCGATGACCGGGGCCAGCCTGCGATGCGTCTGCTGCTCGGGTAGGGCGGCGCCCTGCCGCTTGCTTTCGATCAGCTCCATGACCTTGTCGCGATAGGTGTCCTGATATTGCTCAGGATTGAAGCCGGCGGTGAGTTGCTGCATGAACTGCTCTGCCAGCGCTACCTCCTGCGGCTGCACGTCGGCTTGCGTATCGCTGCCGTACTCGCTCACCTCCCGCACTTCCTCGGAATAGTAGAGCGTGTGCAGCACCAGGCCCTTGTCGTAGGGGCGGATGAGCACCACTTGTTCGCGGCCGTGCATGCTCACCTTCGCGATGGCGGCGAGGTTGAGGTGCTCCATGCTGCGAAAGAGCAGCGTGTACGCGCGGCGCCCGGGATCTTCCGCGACCGAGTAGTAGGAGGTCTCGAAGTAGATGGGATCGATGTCTTTCAGAGAGACGAGCTGCAGGATGTTCATGACGTCGGACGAGGCAGACTCCAGCGTCTTCAACTCTTCGCCGGTGATAGTGACGAAGGTGTCTTTCTCCACCTCGTAACCCTTGGAGAGCTCCTGACGCTCCACCGGGCGTTCGCAGCGTGGACAGACGATCTGCTGCTTGATGCGCGAGCCGCAGGGGGTGTGGATCTGGTTGAAGCTGACGTGCGATTCACGCGCCGCGGCGTAGAGCCGCACCGGCACCGAAACGAGACCAAAGGAGATATAACCCTTCCATACGGTAGAAGCCATGCGCCGATTCTCCCGCCCACTGAGATGTACTTCGGTAGGATATACGGCTCAGTGGGATGTGCAAGATGGCACCAGAGTTACCCCTTACTCCAAAAGTCCGGTGCAGCTGTGGCGGTTCCCCGCATGGCGGTCACGTCGTCGAGGCGGCAGAAGACGGCGAGAGAACGCCTTCTCCGGCGATCTTTCTGGCGATCTTCCTGGCAATCATGGTCGCGACATACGCTGCGCCGAAGCCATTATCGATGTTGACGACCGTGACATTGGGCGAGCAGGAGTTGAGCATGCCCAGGAGCGCGGCCAGGCCGCCGAAGGCTGCGCCGTAGCCGACACTGGTGGGGACAGCGATAACGGGAACGGCCACCAGCCCGCCGACTACGCTCGGAAGAGCACCTGCCACGCCGGCGCAGACGATGACCACCTCCGCCTCGCGCAGGATCTCGCGCTGCGCCAGCAGGCGATGCATGCCGGCGACACCCACATCGTAGATGCGCTCCACCGGCGCGCCGAGAAATTCGGCCGTGACGGCCGCTTCTTCCGCGACCGGCAGGTCGCTGGTGCCGGCGCACAAGACGGCGACGGTTCCGGCGGCGACCGCTGGCGCATCCTGCCTGAAGGTAATGGCCTGTGCCACCGTATGGTAGGACGCCTGTGGCGTGCGCGCCTGGACTGCCTCAAAGACGGTTGAGCTCGCGCGGGTGGCCAGTACATCCGAGCCGTGCTGCGCCATGCGTGCGAAGATCTCCGTGACGTGCGCGGGTGTCTTGCCGGCGGCAAAGATGACCTCCGGCATGCCGAGGCGCAGGCTGCGATGATGATCGATCTTGGCGAAGCCGGTGTCTTCAAAGGGCAGGTTGGCGAGACGGCGTGCCGCGTCTTCGGGGTCGACGCTTCCCTGCCGCACCTGTTCCAGCAGTTGGAGGAGGAGATGGTTATTCATCCGGAATCGTCTGGGTAAGCGGTTCGTGCCGGCTGCTTCCGTTGCGACCGATCACATTGTTGGATAGGCGCGGTGGCTGGTCCGCCTGCGCCGCGGTAGCGGCTGCCTGCAGCACCTGCTTGAGAGGCGTGCCTTGAGTTTCCGCCAGCGCGCGGCAATCTTCGTACTCCGGCTGCGCATTGCTCGGCTGGCCGCCTACAAAACCAGTTTTGACGCGCACCGTTCCCAGGGGCGTGGTCACGGTTGAGGATTGCCGGTCGAGGATAACGCGTTGCTCACGCCGCATGCGGACGCCCAGCGTCGTGGTCTCGGCAAAGAGGAGTTGCTGCATGGCCGCTGCGTCGGCCTCGCGACACAGCAGCGTGATGTGCGTGCCGAGACGTCCCTTCTTCATGACCACCGCGGTGGACATCACGTCGAGAGCGCCGCGCTCGAGCGCCAGAGCCGTGGCGTACGCGACTACCTGCGGGCTGAGGTCGTCGACCGCACACTCGAGCACGGCGATGGTCTCGGTGACAGTACCGGGAGCCATGGCAAGCGTAGGTTCGTTCAGAGCGAGATGGCCGATGCTGAGGCGCAGAGTGTTGGGAAACTTCGGCGGGTTGCGCGTTCCGGCTCCATAGCCGATGCTGTGAAAATTCGCGGCGCCGGCGGCAGTGAAGTCGCAGCCGAGCGCCTTGAGCAAAGCGGCGCCGGTGGGCGTGACCATCTCAAACTGCGAGCCGGGCTCCACCTGCGGCCCGGCAGAATAGGTGGGCATGCCTTTGAGCAGCTCCGCCGTGGCCGGAGCGGGCACGGGGAAGCGTCCGTGAGCGCAATCGACGGAGCCTCCGCCGACGTTAATCGCCGAGCAGTACCAGCGGTCGACGCCGAGCGCGTCCAAACCGGCGGCGGCGCACGCGATGTCCACGATGGCATCGACGGCGCCAACCTCGTGGAAGTGAACGGAATCGAGAGGCACGCCGTGAATCTTGGCCTCCGCGCGGCCGAGATGCTCGAAGGCCTCCAGCGCGATCTGCCGGGCCCGGCCTGTCAACTCTGCCTGAGCGAGAATGGCGCGGATGACCGGAAGCGTGCGGCCGTGGGCGTGCTCATGACTGTGCTCATGATTGTGTTCTTGCACCGCGGCATCCGCGGGTCCGTGGGTAGGTGCGGGCGTGTGTGTGTGTGCGTGAGGGTGCTGCTCGTGCGCGTGCGGATGCTCATGCTCGGCGTTCGCGGTCGGAGCATCCGCTTCTCGATCGCCCACCATCACGCTTGCTTTGACCGAACGGATGCCCGCGCGATCGACATCGGTGAACACCAGTTCAGCGCCGAGCGCCAGCGATGCAACCACATGCTGCAGCAGGTTGCGATCCACGCCCGCACTCACCAGCGCTCCCAACACCATGTCGCCGCTGATGCCGGCGAAGCACTCAAGATATCCAATGCGAACCGTGTCCTGCGTAGAATTCGGGTTCGCAGATCTCGACTTGTCAGAGTTCATTTGGGAACTCCATGCGCCTGGGTCAACGCGGAGAGCGGCAGGATCTCGTTCATGGAGCCGGAGCGGTAGCCATCGCAGTCGAGCGCGACATATTTGAATCCCGCCTGGTGCACAGCGGCCGAGATGCTTTTCAGCGAAGCACGGCTCAACGCAAATTCAAGCTCTTCCTCGGCGATCTCCACGCGGGCAACCGCGCCGTGGTGGCGCACGCGGAAGCGGCGAAGCCCCAGAGCACCGAGTGCGGCTTCCGCCTGCTCGATCTGCGCCAGCACCTCGGGCGTAACGCGCCGGCCGTATTCGACCCGCGACGCGAGGCAGGCCGACGCCGGCTTGTCCCACACCCGCAAACCGGCCACCTGCGCCAGTGCGCGCACATCTTCCTTGGTAAGCCCCGCCTCCGCCATGGGCGCGAGCACGCCGTGCTGCTGCGCCGCGGACTGGCCGGGGCGGAAGTCTCGCGTATCGTCCGCATTCAAGCCATACACCACCGAGGCGAAGCCCAAGCGCTCGCGCTCCTGCTCGAGCACGGTAAAGAGTTCGTCCTTGCAATGGAAGCAGCGGTCGGCGCCGTTCTGCGCGTAGGCATCGTTGGCCAACTCATCGGTGGCGACGATCTGGAGCGGCATGCCGATCTCCTCGGCAAAATCCACGGCATCGTTGAGATGGGCCCGCGTCAGGCTTTGCGAATCCGCAATGACCGCCTTCATGCGCGCGCCGAGAGCGACGTAGGTTGCGTGCGCCAGGAAGGCGGAGTCCACGCCCCCCGAGTAGGCCACCAGCGCGCTGCCCAGCGATCGCAGGTGACTGTCCAGCCGCTGCTTCTTTTCAACAAGGTCCATCGGTACGCGTTCCTCTACTCTCTTTTCCTCTATGCGGCTCATCCCAGCGCGGCTCATCCCAGCAGTTTGGGATTATGGATCGTTCCGTCGAAGTGGTTTGAAGTCTTGTATAACTCGAACTTGCCCACCGTCGCGACCGGCGCAGTCTTCTGCAGAAGCGCCGCCATTTGCGCCTGATCCAATGGTTTAAACTGCCGCGCCACCGTCAGCGCCTGATCGAGTATCTTCATGGAATCGCAACCGGTCACGGTCAGCGATACCGGGAGACTCATGGCGTAGTGCAGGCACTCCACCGCAGTGACGGTATTGCTCTGCAGTATGAAGTTGTCGCCCATGGGCTTCATCCCGATGATACCCATGTTCAGCTTGCGCGCCGCCGGCAGCACCTTGTGCTGGAAGCTGTCGTAGTGTGCGTCCATCACGTTGAGCGGCATCTGCACCGTGTCGAATGTGAACCCATGTTTGGTCGCGGTCTCGATCATGTGCAGATGGATCTCCGGGCTCTTGTGACCGGTAAAGCCGATGTAGCGGATCTTGCCGGCCTTCTGCGCCTGCTTCAGCACGTCGACGATGTAACCCGGCTGGAAGGCCTGCTCGGGATCGGTCATGCGGATGACCTCGTGGATCTGCACCAGATCGATGTGGTCGGTCTTCAGCCGCTGGAGCGATTGCTCCAATTGCTGCTTCGCGGCCGATGGAGTGCGTCCGTCGATCTTGGTCATCAGGAAGGCCTTCTGCCGGTAGCCGTCGGCGAGCGCCTTGCCCATGCGCTGTTCGCTCACGCCGTTGTTGTAGTCCCAGCAGTTATCCAGGAAGTTGATCCCGGAGTCGAGCGCGGTGCGGACGATGCGTGTGGCGTCATCTTCAGAGACGCCGCTCTTGCCGAGATGGTATCCCCCGATACCCACGATAGAGACCTCGGCGCCGGTGCGCCCGAGCGTTCGCCGCGCAATGCCATCCTGAGGCGTGGTGGAGGGGACTGCGGCGAAGAGATCCGCTACGTCGAGTGTGGTGGTGACTGCCGCCGCCATTGCCGCCGTCTTCAGGAAATTTCTTCTCTGCATATACTCTCCTCAGATTCCCGTTCGCGGTGCGCAGAGGCTCAAGGTTCAACAGAATGCGCCCGCTCGCGGATGTGAGTTAGGCTGGTATCAGACCGATCTTACGAATCCGGCGCTCTATCCGCTCCCATGCAGTGCAGCTTCTCGAAATGGAGAAGGCCGCACCGGAAGCATTTTTTTTTGGCGCGCATCGGTCGTCAGATCGCTCCAGCCGAAATAGCCATGGTTTTCCTGCACGCCAAAGCGCCGCTGACCTCCGCAGAACGAACGGCCAAGCGCCGTCTCGTTATTCAGGATACTCTCGCGCTGCTGGGTTTGTTTGCAATCACCGGCGTGCTGGCGGTGCTCACATTCCTCCTTTTCCGCTCCTATTCACAACACGAAAAGGATCTGGGCGAGCGCTGGTTGCGACGTGGAAATGCAGCGCTTGCGGCCGGGCAACCGATAGCCGCCGTAAACGCGTTACGGTCGGCGCTGGCCTTCCAGCCGGAGAATCGCCAGACCCAGATCAAGCTGGCGGAGGCGCTTGCCGGAGCGGGCCGCGTCCAGGAGGCGATCGCCTACTTCAATTCGCTGTGGGACAAGGAGCCGGGCAGTGGGCCTATCAACCTGCAATTGGCTCGACTGACCATGCTGGCACCGCCGGTGCGCGGCAAATCGGCGCGCAATGCCAGCGCAGCGCGGGCGCTCGAGTACTATCATGCGGCCATTTACGGCACCTGGGAGGGGGATGGCGCGCAACGACGGCGGCAGGTCCGGCTGGAGCTGGTGCGCCTTGAAATCAGCCGCGGCATGTTTGCCGATGCGCGCAACGAATTGCTGATTGCCGCCGGCAATGCCGACAATACGAATACCGAGGCACTGCTGGAAGTCGCGGCCCTGCTGGAACAGGCTCATGCGCCGAACGATGCTCTCCGTGTCTACCGGCAGATCCTTGGGCGCAAGGAGAACAGCTTCGCTGCGCTCGCGGGTGCTGGCCGCACGTCCTTCGAGCTGAGCAGGTATCGCGCTGCGCGGCAGTTCCTGGAGCGTGCCGTGGCACTGCCGGACGCCAGCAAACAGCCGGATTACGGGGAGGATCGCCAGGAACTCGCGCAGTCCAGCGCGCTGCTCGATCTTTTTCCCGGACCGATGTCGCCGGCACGCCAGCGCGTGGCGCGGCTGCTGCGAGCGCGCAGCATCGCCGGGAAGCGCCTGCTGGCCTGCGTTGCGGCGCAGGAGGGCGGCGCGGCGGCCGTATCGCCCAATACTGGTCAGGCGACTGCTCAGGCGAGCGGAGGAGCCACGCTCAACAACCGGGCCTCTTCCCCGCCCCTGCCTCCAGAACTTGCGGTGTTGAACGCCCGGTGGCAAGCGGAACCGAAGGCCCCCGCCGCGCTGCTGCGGGATCCTGACCTGCAGCAGAGCGAGCTGGAATTGATCTACGACACGGAACTGAAGACCAGCCATGTCTGCGGCGCGCCTACAGGCGACGATGCACTGCTCCTGCGCATCGCCCAATCTCCGGACACGGTCGAGCAGCGCTGATGCATGATGCGAAGCAAGCACCCTCGATGAACACACCAGAGAACGCAGCGGCCCGGGAAGAACAACAGGCGCAAGCGCCCACCTCCGAAGCGATATCGCAGGCGGCCACGACCGAACCCTCGCCAATCGACCTGCGCAAGATCGCGCCCACCCGCGAGGAGCGGCTTTTCCTGGTGCTCTCCATCTTCATCGGAGTGATCTCCGGGCTGCTGGTGGTGAGCTTCCGCATCGCCATCAACTGGGTGCAGATTTTGACCCTCGGCTCGTCACCGCACGCCGGACAGTACCGGCTGATCTTCGTTCCAACTCTGATGGGGCTGCTGGTGGCAATCCTGGTGCAACAGTTCTTCCCCGCCGCCCGCGGCAGCGGTGTGAACCAGACCAAGGCCGCCCTCTATATCTACAACGGGTTCATCTCGTTCAAGACGGTGATCGGCAAGTTCATCACCTCGGCGCTGGCAATCGGGGGCGGCTTCTCGCTTGGTCCGGAAGACCCTTCGCTGCAGATCGGCGCCGGCGTGGCCTCGATCATCAGCCGGAAACTTCGCCTGTCGCGGCAGCGGCTGCGCCTGTTTGCGCCCATTGGTGCGGCAGCCGGGCTGGCGGCCGCGTTCAACGCGCCGGTCTCGGCCATTCTGTTCGTCATCGAAGAGGTCATCGGCAAGTGGAGCGCCGCCGTGCTCGGCTCGGTGGTGCTTTCCGCGATCTCGAGCGTGGTGGTCGCGCGGTGGTTCTGGGGACCGGAACCCATGTTCCAGATCCCCTCGATCAGCGTGCGCGATCCCCGCGAAATCCTGGCGTACGGCGTGCTGGGGGTGGTGGGAGGCTTCGCGTCGGTCATCTTTTCCCGGGCGCTGGGCTACCTGCGCCCCCGCCTGCGCCGCCTGCCGCGATGGTCGTTCTACTTCCAGCCCCCGGTCGCAGGACTCGCGGTCGGGCTGATCGGCTTTTTCGGTTTTCCGCTCATCATGGGTCCCGGGTACTCGGTCATGAACCAGGCCATGCACGGGCAGTTCACCTGGAAGCTGCTGCTGGTGCTGGCGCTGCTCAAGATACTCGCCACCACGATCTCGTTTTCCAGCGGCACGCCGGGCGGCATGTTCGCGCCGACGCTGTTTATCGGCGCCATGCTGGGGGCGTCCATCGGTACCTTCGAGAAGGTCTTCCTCGCGCTGCCCTCCATCTCCATCGGCTCCTATGCGCTGGTGGGTATGGGGGTGCTCTTCGCGGGATTTCTGCGAGTTCCGCTCACTTCCGTGTTCATGGTGCTGGAGGTCAGCGGCAACTACTCCATCATTCTTCCCGTCATTCTCGCCAATACCATCGCCTATCTACTGGCGCGCAGCCTGCAGCCCACGCCGATCTTCGAGACGCTCACCCATCAGGACGGCCTCGACCTGCCTTCGATGGAGGAGCAGCGGGAAGAGATCGTGCTGCACCTGGAGGATGCCCTGCGCCCGGTGAATGTGCCGGTATTGGAGGGCCGCATGGCGCTGTCGGCGGCCGGGAATGCGCTCCGGGTCAAGGACTCTCTCGCCTTTCTGGTGAAGCTCAATGACGATAGTTGGTACTCCATGACCCGCGAAGAATTCGAGTCGCTGGCGAGCAGCCACTCGCCGGATACGCCGCTTGTGGCGATCCTCAAACCGGAGCGCATCCCGGTCCTCTTTCCCGATCTGCCGCTGGACAGCGCTCTACCGCACCTGGCCCGCTGGCCGGTGCTGCCGGTGCTGAATCGCGCACGCCGGGGCGCGGTCGAAGGCATTCTTACGCTCGAGGACGTGATCACGCGCTACCAGACGAGCTGAAGCCAGCGCCGGCGGCAGGCATGGCGCTCTCCCAAATGTGACACACTGGAGGAACCTCCGAACCGCTCATGTTGAGCCTGAATCAGCGCATATCTCTCGGGTTTCTGCTGCTGGTTGCGCTGGTCGCAGCCATGGGCGTGTACGTTGCGCTCTCGCTCCGGCATGTCTCGGCTATGGACCACGCGGCCACAATCCACATGCTGGCGCAGCGGGCGGAGGTGGTAGCCGCTGCCGCCATACTCCTCGCCCTCATCATCGCCGCCGGCTCCATTCTTGCCGTGCTGCGCCCGCTTCGTCAGGCGGCGAAGAGCGTCCGCGACTTCAGCCAGGGCATGCTTGAGCAGCGCGTGAACTGGAGTCGCAAAGACGACCTGGGTGTCATCGCGACGGAGTTCAACCGCATGGCCGTGCGGCTGCGCGATCTGCGCGAGACCGAGTCCGGCCGCAAGCAGATGGAGCACCAACTCTCCGATGCCGTGGTGCAATCCATCTTCGAGCCGGTCATCGTGACCGATGCGCGCGGACAGGTGATCAAGCTGAACCAGGCGGCCAGTCTCCTGCTGGGCGAAGCAGCCGGCGACCGGCTGGCGCTGGCCAGTACGCCCGGGGGCCAGAAGATTCTTGGGGCGGTGCGGGATGCTGTCTCCATGCAGCGGGCCGTAGCTCACGAAGGCGAAGCGGCGCTGCTGCCCATGCGCATCGGCCAGGCGGAGCGCGCCTTTCGCCTGCGCACCACGCCCATGCGGGATGCGGAGGGCAGGCTGCTGGGCGCGGTCAGCGTGCTCGAAGATGTGACGGAACTGCAGGACCTGGACCGCTTCAAGACGCGCTTCATCTCCGTTGCCTCCGAGCGGCTGCGGGGTCCGCTTGAGTCGCTGAGCCTGGGGCTGTATTCGCTCGCCCGCGGATTCGCCGGAGAGCTGCGTCCGCTGCAGGCAGATCTGCTCTACGGCGCACAGCAGGATGCCGAGAAGCTCAACGACCTGATGACCGACCTGATCGATGTGTCGGAGCTGGATACAGGCAAACGCGAGTTGCGCATCGAGCGCCTGCGGCCGATCGATATTCTGCGCGATGCGGCCATCCGCTTCCGCGATGAAGCGCACAAGAGGGACATCGAGATCCAGATCAACGCGTTCGCCGACCTGTCGCCGGTCCAGGCCGATCGCCGCGCACTGCGCAGCGTCATGGACAACCTGCTCTCGAATGCGCTTCGCTACACGCCCAGCCATGGGTCGGTCTATCTGGAGGCGGAGGAACATAGGGACCTAGTGCAATTTTTCGTGCGGGATACCGGGCGCGGCATCGAGCCGGAGCGGCTGCCACGCATCTTTGGACGCTTTATCGCCACCCGCAATGGAGATGAGGCCGGTGCGGGACGCGACGAAGACCGCGGGATCTCCGGCCGAGCCCAAGGGACTGGCCTGGGACTGGCGTTGGTGCGCCGGCTGATCGAGCGGCAGCAGGGTCAGGTCTCGGTCGAGAGCCGCATGGGCCACGGCACCACCTTCAGCTTCACGCTGCCGATCGCAGTGGCGCAGCCTACCCGCCACCTGACTGAGGAAGGCTGATGCGTGGAGGGCTGAATGACGGGAAGGCTGAAATGACCGAACCCACGCCAGGTCCGCGGCGTCTGGAGCAGCCCGCGCGAGCGGAAGCCGCCCACCTGCGCGTGTACCTGGGCGCGGCGCCAGGTGTCGGCAAGACCTACCAGATGCTGGAAGACGCGCACCTGCTGCGGCAGCAGGGTGTCGACGTGGTGATCGGATTGATCGATACGCATGGCCGTGCGGAGACCGCGGCCATGATCCGCGACATTCCGGCCATCCCTGAACGCGCCATCCCTTACCGGTCCGTGACCTTGCACGAGATGGACCTCGAAGCCATTCTCGAGCGTCACCCGCATACCTGCATCGTGGATGAGCTGGCGCATACCAACGTGCCGGGATCGAAGAACCGCAAGCGCTACGAAGATGTTCTGGAGCTGCTGGACAACGGCATCAACGTAATGACTGCGGTGAATATCCAGCACCTGGAGACGCTCAACGACGCCGTATCCCGCTCCGCGAACACGCAGATCCGCGAGACCGTGCCGGACAGCCTGCTGAAGCGGGCCAACGAGATCGTCAACGTGGACATCACGGTGGAAGAACTGCGTTCCCGGCTGCGGCAAGGCAAGATCTACGCGGCAGAGAAGATCGAGCAGTCGCTGGCGAACTTCTTTCGCAAGGGCAACCTGAACATGCTGCGCGAACTCGCGCTGCGCACCACGGCGGAGGAGGTGGGCTCGCAGGCCGCCGACTATCGGCGTTCGCAGGGCCTGGAGCAGGCGCCCATGCCGGAGAAGGTGATGGTCTGTCTGACGTCGCGCGCCGGCGCGGAGCGGCTGCTGCGGGTCGGCGCGCGCATCGCCGGAAGACTCTCAACCCACTGGTATGCGGTGTGGGTGGAGTCTCCCGATGGCAAGGCCCCGCATGGAGACGCCGACGAACTGCGGCGCATGGAAGACTATCAACGCCTGGCGCGCGAACTCGGCGCGCAGATCGTCGTGCTCAAAGACAAGAAGGTATCGAACGCGCTCATCGGCTTTGCCAAGCAGGAGAACATCTCGCATGTGGTCTTCGGGCAATCCGCGCGATCCCGCATGGACATCCTGCTTCGCGGTTCCGTGATCAACCGCTTCCTCTCCGAGGTACGCGATGTGACGGTGCAGGTGGTGCCGATACACAAGCAGAGGCGTCCGGAGGCGCGGTAGCGGTTCCATTTCCCAAGTGCCGTGAGGGTGAGTCCGCAAGGGATCAAGTGTTGCCCGAGGCAAGTGCGGCTTCATGCCTGCCTAGCAAGCGAAAGCAGATCCCTAGACTACGCTCGGGCTGACAGCGAGACGCACGGCCAAGTCCCGCGCTACTTGGCAGCGGCTTTCGAGCGCGGTTTGGGGAAGTATCCCGGGCGGGTGCGCACGGTAAGCTTGCCGTATCCCTTGGCCCTCGCCTCCACGTGGACGGTACGGTAGCCGCCTTCGCTTGCCGGCCGCGTGGAGTGGTAGCCGATGGTGTACTGGTTGCGGATGTCGTGCGCGACTTCGCCCGCGATCTCGTCCACCTGATTCAGCGATTTGGGGAAGAATGCCAGGCCACCGGTGTTGTCCGAGAGAAGTTGCAACGCACGCTTGGCGCGCCGCGACTCCCGGCCGCCGCCCTCGTCGCCAAAGAGCAGTCCGATGGAATAGACCACGGGGCCCTGCAAATCCTGGATCCGCCGTACGGTCTCCTCCAGGCTGGTACCGGAGGCGTTGTCTTCGCCATCGGTGATGATGAGGATGACCTGTTTGGCCTTCTTCGCATTCTTTGCCATGTAGTCGGCGGAGGCGATGACTGCGTCGTAGAGCGCGGTGCCTCCCTTGGAGTCGATGTGGCCCAGACCGTCGCGCAGCTTGTTCAGGTCGGCGGTGAAGTCCTGATCGATGTATGCCTCATCCGCGAAGTTCACGATGAAGGTCTCGTCCTGCGGATTGGAGGCGCGCACCAGGTCGAGCGCGGAGAGATTCACGGCCTGGCGCTTCATGCGCATGGAGCCGGAGTTGTCTACCAGGATTCCAAGGGAAACGGGCAGGTCCTGTTGCTGGAAGGCGACGATGGTCTGGGGAGTGCCGTCCTCGAAGACCTTGAAGTCATCCTTCTGCAGGTTAGTTACGAGATGCTGATGGTCGTCGAGCACGGTCGCGTTCAGGATCACCTCTTCGACATCCTGAGTCAGCGTGAACTGGCCGTTGCGTCCGCGCGCCACCTGACCCGTTTGCTCCGTCTGCTGCCCTGCGCCTGCCTGTGCTGCCCCCGGCTGTGCGGCGGCAGGCGGCGCAGTGGCAGCATCGGGCGAAGGCACTGGATCGCGATCAACCGTGAGCGACGGCTGTTGCTCGGCCGGCAACGTTGCACCGGCAGGCGCCTGCTGCGCGTGCACGGTTGCGACCGGAGATGCGAGAAAAAAGACAAGAATGGCGGCGATCCGCCAGGGCAGGCTACTGCAAGGGGGCATAGTATCCGGTGCGCGCATGAACGGTGAGCGGGGGCAACCCGGGAGGCGGCACCAGCTTTACCTTCACTTTACGCCACTTGCCATCCCGCTTTGTATCTCCTGGCTTGTAGCCGATCACATATTGGTTGCGCAGCTCAGCGCTGATCTTGGTGGCGATGTCGCCCATGTCGGATACATCGTCGACGCGGAAGAGCTGCCCGCCGGTCTCCTCGCTGATGTCATGAAGAAGCAGCGGCCCGTTGCGCTCTTCCGGAGTGGCGGCATAGGTATCGAAGATGCCGATGGAGTAGATCTCGGTATCGGACTCGCGCACCAGGTTCCGTACCTCGTTCTCCGTATAGCGGCTGCGGTTATCCCCGCCATCGGAGACGATGAGCAGCGCCTTGCGTTCATTGCGCGCCTGCTTCATCTTGTTCACGCCGAAGTAGATGGCATCGAGCAGTGCAGTGCGCTTGCCGGGGCGGACGGTCATCAGCCGCGCCTCGATGTCGTCCGGCGAAGAGGTGAAATCCTCGATCAGCTCCGGCCGATCGTTGAACCCGATGACAAAAAATTCGTCCTGCGGATTGGCGGTATGCATGAACTCGACGATGGAGTCGCGCGCGCGAACGATCTTGTTGGTCATGCTGCCGCTCAGGTCAAAGATGATGCCGATGGAGACGGGCGCGTCCTCCGCGGAGAAACTCTTGATGGTTTGCGGCGCATTGTTCTCATAGATAAAGAACTCGTTCTTTTCCAGGCCCGTAACCAGTCTGTTCAGCGGATCTGTGATGGTCACCGGGATCAGGACGAGGTTGACGTCCACGCGAATGCGTTCATTGGCCCGGGCTCGCAGCGCGGCCTTTCCTTCCAGCGGTGGAGGCGTGGAGGGCGGAGGCGCAGGTTTGGGTGGAGGTGGATTGACGTGGACTTTATTGAGCTCGTCTTCCTGCGCGGCAGCACGCGGCGCGCAGCAGGGAAGGACGGACAACAGCAACAGCAGAACCGGCAGCCACCGGAGCACGGAAGGGGCATTCCGTCTATGTGGCCCATGGCCGGTGGGGCCCGCGTTCTTTGCGGTCCCGCGCTTGAGCAGGAGCGCCATACACCATATTCCTCGTGCGAAGAATCGTAGCATGGCGTCGTAGCCCCCCGATAGCAGTACGAAGACAACAGGTACAATCAGGCAAAGAATCGCAGATTTTTTGACCAATAAAGACGAGGCCTTCGAGCATTTGCACCGCGGCAAGGGTGAAAGTGGTTCGCGGCCTGGTCCTCTGCCAGGAGACCCAAGCGCCGCATGGCCCGCATTTACCCCTTCCGCGCTAGCCGCTATAACCCGTCCTCCGTTCGCATGGAAGATGTGGTGACGCAGCCCTACGACAAGATCACCCCATCGATGCAGCAGGGCTACTACCGGCGCAGCGAATACAACCTGTGCCGCATCATCCTGGGTCTGCCGGAGCTTTTCGATGAGCCGGGCGTGAACGACGTGTATACACGGGCTGCGCGCGACTTCCACGAATGGCGCCGGACGGGCATTCTGCAGACGGAAAAAGAGCCCTGCATCTTTGCCTACACCCAACGCTTCACCGTTCCCGGACAGCGCGACCAGGTGCGGGAGCGTCGCAGTTTCATCGCCCTGGGCGCGTTGCAGGATTATGCGGATCGGGTGGTCTTCCGCCACGAGCAGACCCTGTCCAAACCGAAGAGCGATCGGCTGAATCTGCTCAAGGCCACCCGCGCACACTTTGGCCAGATCTTCATGCTCTACTCCGACCCCGCCCTCACCATCGAGCGCATACTCTTCGGCGCCAACTTTGTGCCCGAAGTGGAAGTGACCGACGAATACGGTGTGCTGCACCGGCTGGCGAAGGTCAGCGACCCGCACACCATCCGGCTCATGATCGGCGTCATGGAGGACAAAAAGCTCATCATCGCCGACGGACACCATCGCTATGAGACCGCGCTGGCCTATGCGCGGGAACATGCCCCCGCCAAGGCGCACCGGCAGGAGCGGGACTTGGCCACGACGCTGCCGCGCCCGCTGAATCCGGAAGCTGCCGTGATGATGACCTTCGTCAACATGGAGGCCGAAGGACTCACCATCCTGCCCACACACCGGGTGGTGTTTGGCCTGAAGCAGTTCGACGCCGCGGATTTTCTCAAGCGGGCGGAGGCCTTCTTTACCGTGGAACCGCTCGACGACGACGATGCTCCCGCGTTACTGCGCACGCTGGCGGAGCGCGGAGCGGCGGAAACCGCGTTCGTCACGGTGCTGGCGAGCGGCTGTTTCCTGCTGACGGCGAAGCCCGATGCGATTGCGCAGATGTTCGGGGATACGCCGGGGGGCACGCAGGAACGCGCCACCGACTCGAGCGTGGCGCTCATCTCCGAGCGGCAACGGCAGCTCGATGTGACGCAACTCCATGCCGTGCTGCTGGAAAGGCTGCTCCATCTCTCCGAGGATTCGATCCGCGAACAGCGCAATCTGCGGTATGTACGCGATGCCTCGGAAGCGAAGGAACAGGTGACCACGGGAGCGGCGCAGGTTGCCTTCCTGATGAATCCGGTTACGCTCGATGAACTGCGCGAGGTCGCCTTCAATGGCGAGGTGATGCCGCAGAAGTCCACCGACTTCTATCCCAAGCTGCTGAGCGGCCTTGCCATCTATGCTCTCGACTGAGCCGGACTTCCTGCGAAGGGCGCGGCGAAGGACTTGGACAGCATTGGCGGCTGCAGCCGTCTTGTTGCTCGCGGACTGCTCTCCATCCGTCGCACTGCAGGCGAACTCGCACGGCATCGATAAGCCGGCGTTACTTCCATCGCCAGCGGCACAGGTACAGCCGCATTTCCTGGTGGTCCTCGATGCAGCGCATGGCGGCGAGGACAGCGGCGCGCACTTGGCTGCGCGGCTGGAGGAAAAAGACCTGGTGCTCACCATCTCCGTGCGGCTGCGTTCGGCACTGGCGGCCCGGGGCATTGAGGTGATGACCACACGCGAGGCGGACAAAACGATGCCTGCAATCGCGCGGGCGGAGATTGCCAACCGGAACAAAGCCTCGGCCTGTATCACGCTGCATGCTACTGCCAGCGGCAGCGGGATCCATCTGTTTACCTCTTCGCTGGCGCCTGCGCCGGCAGCCCGCATGCTGCCCTGGGACGCGGCGCAGGCGCCCTCCATTGCGCAGAGTCTGCGTCTCTCCTCCGAGATCAACTCCGCCATGACGCACGCCGAGATTCCGGTGACGCTCGGACGCACCTCGCTCAAGCCGCTGGACAACTTCGCGTGCCCGGCGGTGGCGGTGGAGGTCGCTCCGCTCACCAAGGCCGGAGCGGTCGATACGCCGCTCAGCGATCCGGAGTATCAGAGCCGCATCATTGCAGCGCTGGCCGCCGCTATCGAGTCCTGGAAGCGCGACTGGAGTGTGCAGCCGTGATCCCCCGCTATCAGCGCGTGGTCTTCTGGGTGCTGCTCTGCGTCTCGGCGCTCATGGCGATCTTTTTGATCCGCCTGCGGGAGCGCGCGCAGGACCGTCTGGATGCAGCGATGGATACGGCGCCGCTCAGCGCGCCGGCGGACACCGAACCCGTCAACGTCACGCTGATGCTGGCCAACGACGCGGATGGTTCAACAGCGGCTTCCACGCGGCGGCTTTCACTGCCGGGTGAGCCGCATGCGCGCGCGCGCTTCCTGCTCAACCAGCTTCTGACCGAATATGCAAAGCCGGCCTCGGTCCACCCCATCGCCACGAACCCGGGCGTGGATGACGTCTTCCTGATGCCGATTGCCGCCGCAACCGGCAGCGCCCTACCCAACGCCTCATCGGGCGGATCGCCGGAGGGAACGCTGGCCGTCGTGAACCTGAGTGGAGGCCTGGTCCAGGTGCACCCTTCGGGCATCGAGCCGGAGACCCTGACCCTGCTGTCGATGATCACCACGTTGAACAGCAACATGCCGGAGATCACCCAGGTACGTTTCCTGGTGGATGGCGAACCGCGCGAGACGCTGGCCGGACACGCCGATCTCTCACGCATCTATCTGGCATCCAGCTCGGCGACTCCGATGGTGGAGAACCAGCCATGAACGGAGCCAGACCTTCCGTGAAGATCGGCGTCTTTGATTCCGGTGTCGGCGGCCTTACCGTGTTGCGAGCGCTGCTGGCGCGCATTCCCTCCGCCGAGTATCTCTATCTGGGCGATACCGCGCGGCTGCCCTATGGCTCGAAATCGCAGCAGACCATCGCACGGTATGCCGTCTCGAGCGCGCGCTTCCTGGTGGAGCAGGGGGCGGAGTTCCTGGTCATCGCGTGCAACACCGCGAGCGCGCTGGCCATCGACGAGATCCGCGCGGCCTGCCCGGTGCCGGTGCTCGGGGTCATCGAAACCGGAGCGAATGGAGCGAAGGCGAGTTCGCGCAGCGGCGATGTGCTGGTGATGGCCACGGCGGCTACGGTGGAGAGCCATGCCTATGCGTCGGCCTGCCGCGCACGCGCACTGCGCGCCTTCGAAAAAGCCTGCCCCTTGCTGGTGCCGCTGGTTGAAGAGGGATGGATCGATCACGCGGTTACACACGACGTGGTGGGCATCTATGTACGCGATCTGCTACAGGAAGCAGAGGCAGCCCTGCCGGGTATGCACGCCGACACACTGGTGCTCGGCTGTACCCACTATCCGCTATTGCGCACCGTGATCGAACGCGCGCTGCCCCCAGGAATTCGCGTGATTGACTCCGCCGAAGTGACCGCGGAGGAGGTGGCACAGCGTCTGGGCGGAAACCACACAGGGAAGCAGACCGGCGAGAGCCTGTCGCCGCGCTGCCACTACTTCGCGACCGATTCAGTGGTGAAGTTTCGCGCTCTCGGCGGTCGCTTTCTCGGTCATCGCATCGAAGACGTAGTGCACGTCGATCTGGGTGGCTAGGGTTGGGTGGCTAGGGTTGGGTGGCTAAAGACGGCGGCTGATATGCTTCTCTCTTGCGCCGGTACGGGCGCAATGAACAAAAGGAACCACCAAGGGAAGGACGCGGGCAAGGATGATCAATCTTGAAGGACGAACGGCCATCGTTTTCGGTGTAGCGAACAAACGGAGCATCGCGTGGGGCATCGCGCAGAAGCTGCAGGAGGCCGGCGCCAAGCTCGTCATCACCTACCAGAACGACCGGCTCAAGCAGGAGGCCGAGGGCCTGATCGCAGATCTGCCTGGAGCCGAGGCCTTCCAGTGCGATGTGTCGAACGACGGCGAGATCGAGCAGCTCTTTGCGACTATCAAGGAGCGCTTCGGCAAGCTCGACACGCTGGTGCATTCTGTCGCTTACGCGCCTGCCGCCGAGCTTGAAAACGAGTTCGTTCTTACCTCGCGCGAGGGTTTTCGCGTGGCCCATGATGTGAGCGTCTATTCGCTGATCGCGCTGAGCCGCGCCGCTGCGCCGCTGATGACCGCGGGCGGCAGTATCGTGACCTTGACCTACTACGGTTCGGTGAAGGTGGTGCCGCGCTATAACGTGATGGGCGTGGCGAAAGCCGCGCTCGAAGCTACAGTGAGATATCTCGCGGCCGATCTAGGAAAACAGAATATCCGCGTGAATGCCGTCTCCGCCGGGCCGATCAAGACGCTGGCCGCACGCGGTATCGGTGGATTGGGCGAGATGCTCAAGGCACATGCGGAGCGTGCGCCGCTTGCGCGCAACGTGAACCAGACGGAGGTGGGAGCGGCCGCGCTCTTCCTAGCCTCCGATCTCGCCTCCGGCATTACCGGCGAGACGCTCTACGTCGATTGCGGCTACAACATCATGGGTTTTTAGGCTTCTCGGCTTTCAGCGTCACCGTAATACGCCGCGTGTCCTCGGGGCCCGCTTCCATGAGGATTTCGCCATCGCTGCGCTGGACGACGCTGGGGAACTTTTCGCCCCACTCCACCAGCACCAGGCTGGACTCCGTCGCAAGGTCGGCCAGACCGAGCGTCTCCAGTTGCCGCTCCGTCTCCACTCGATACAAGTCGAGGTGGTAGAGTTCCACCTTCTGCGGCTTGCCCGCTACGTTGCGCGTGCCCTCGTATTCGTGCACCAGCGTGAAGGTGGGGCTGGTGACCTCATCGGCATCGGCTGCATCCAGGGCCTCGGCGATGCCCTTCACCAGCGTGGTCTTGCCCGCGCCGAGGTCGCCACGCAGGATGAGAAACTTTGGCGGCTGCAGCAGCCTGGCCAGCTTGCGCCCCACTTCGATGGTCTCCGCACTGCTTTTGGTTTCAAAGTGCAGGCTTTCGGAACGAGGAGTTTCGGAGTGCGCGGTTTCCGAGTGCGCGGTTTCCGAGTGCCTGGCCTCCGCGTGCTTGCCTTCCGATTCGCCTGCCATCCGGTGTTCCCTCGCTTTGGACTAATGTAGTCTTCCGGCGGCAAGATCGCCGGGCAGACCCTGCAGCCAAACATATCCCGCACGGTCATGCGGCTGGAAGCGAAATGCCTCGAATAGATGAGAGACGGTGTCGGTGGCCAGCAGTGTGTGCTCGTTCTGCTCGCGCACGGCAAAGTCGGCGGCCAGCCCGTGCAGGTAGACGGCGACCTCAACCGCCGCCGCGACATCGTCCTTATACTGCGCCAGCATGGCCGCGACGATGCCGGTGAGGATGTCGCCACTACCGCCTTTGGCCATCCCGGGATTCCCAGTGGTGTTGATCGCCAGACGCCCGTCAGGATGCGCGATGATGGTGCGCCAGCCCTTGAGCACCAGCGTGACGTGGTGCGCCGTGGCGTAGGCGCGCGCGATGTTCTCACGATCTGCCTGCACCTCTTTCACTGTCTTTCCCACCAGCCGCGCCATCTCGCCTGGATGCGGGGTCAAGACCAGCGTGCGCTGGCCGCCATCGAGTGAGAAGCCGTGTTGTGCGATGGCGTTGAGGCAATCGGCATCGAGCACCATAGGCAGATTTGTCCGCTCGATCAGGCGCAGGGCAAACTGTTGTGCCTCGGGCTCCTCGCCGAGGCCCGGACCGATGGCGATGACGGTCATTTTTTCGATCAGCCGCTGATAATTCTCACCTTCAAGGTTGCGGGGGGAGATGCACCCGTTTGCGCCCTCGATGAGCGGCAGCGTCATCAGCTCGGGGGTGGTGAGCGCCACGGCTTCGAGGATGGAGGTGGGGACGGCGGCAGTGACCAGCCCAGCGCCGGTGCGCAGGGCGGCATAGCTCGCCATGGCAGCGGCCCCGGCTCGTCCGCGGGCGCCGCTGGCAATCAGCACATGGCCGAACTGGCCTTTGTTACCGTCGGGATTGCGCGGTTGCCCGGTGATGCGCTTGGAGTCGCCGGCCCAGCTCAGCCCCGTCTTCGTCCTGATCGTCTCCGCGGGCGAACCGATGTCGGCCACGACGATGGGGCCCTGCTGCAGATTCCCCGGGCGGGTGAGCGCGCCACCTTGCGTCAGTTGTCCCGAGACATGCGCGACCTTGGGCGCGGTGAAGGTGACGACGGCATCGGAGCGGTAAGCGTTCGCCTCGGTGTAGCGCCGAGAGTCCGCGTCCCAGCCTGTGGGCAGGTCGACCGAGAGGACGGGCGTGTGCGGCACGGTCGCGAGCAGGCGGCCGGCGGCGGCGGCCAAGCCGCTCAGCGGCGGCTTGAAGCCGGTACCCAGGACAGCATCCAGGATGAGATCCGCGCCGCTGAAGAGTTGCTCCACTTCGCCGGCAGCCAATGCGGCTTCATCCGGGGCCTCGCGCAGATCGCACGACAGACGGTCGAGCATGGCTCGCGCATCGCCGGTCACGTCGGCGGCGCGGCCCAGCAGCAGAACGGTGACGTCATAGGTGATCTCGGTGAGCACGCGGGCGGCGACGAAACCATCGCCGCCATTGTTGCCCTTGCCGCACAACACCAGGATGCGGTCGATCTCCGGCAGTTCATGGGTGACGAAGCGGGCCACGGCGTGGCCGGCGTTTTCCATCAGCGTGAGCGAAGGCGTGCCGCTCTCGATAGTGGCGCGATCGGTGGCGCGCATCTCCGCTACGGTCAGAATGTTCATACTGGTCTGCGCAGCTGCGGACCCGCAGAGGTCCCACCGCGGCTTGCCCTCCCCGCGAAATAGAAAGGGCCTCCGCGCAGGAGACCCTTTGCTGTAAGGAAGGGATGCGGTTATTGTGTAATGCCGTTGGCTGTCGCAGGCTGCGCGATGCCTTCGATGGGCATCTGCGCCGGATTCTTAATGGCGAAGTAGCTGTGGTCCCAGAGGTTGCGATAGAAGACGCCGCTGAGTTCGGCTGCCTTCGGTCCGAAGGTGGGGCGACCGCCTTCGAGGAAGACTACCGTGACGATGCGCCCATAGCTGGTATCGGCGAAGGAGGCGAACCAGCCATAGCGCGTGCCGTTGCTGGAGCAGGTGCCGGTCTTGCCCAGAACCGGCAGTTCACTGAAGTTCGCCCGCAACGAACGCGCAGTGCCGTAGTGGACGGCGGCGTCCATTCCGCTAGAGATTTCGGGAATCACGTTTTTGATATCCAGCGTACGCTTGATGTGCGGCTGGAAGTTGACGGCTTCGGCCGCGGTGGTGGGGTGCTGCAGATAGTAGAGCGTGCCGCCGTTGGCGATGGCAGAGACCAGCGCTCCCAGTTGCAGCGGCGTCATGGAGACGCTCTCGCCGAAGGAGCACATACGGCCCACGCCGCCCAGCTTCTCCGGCAATTCCTGGTTGGGATAGACGCCGAGTTGCTCGCCCGGAATGTTCCAGCCGGCCAGCTCACCCAG
>JBPCNO010000168.1:0-7396 GCA_051001135.1 Acidobacteriaceae bacterium | reverse complement strand
CCCGGCGTGAGCGGCTGTGCCGCTCTGGATGTGGCAGTCGCTGCAGGCGAGCCGGTTGCCCACGTAGGCGCTGGCGTACTTTGGAGTCTCATCAAAGATCAGCTTTCCTTTGCGGATCTGCTCTCCTTCGCTCCCAGACGGCATGTTGGCCGTCTGAAAGCGGGACTGTTCCGTCACCGGTAACGGCAGCGCAGTGGGATGAGGACCGGAGCAGCCGGCAACCATTCCCGCGAACACGACGAGCGTAGTCCCAACGCCGGCGCAGCGATGCTCGCGAGAGCGCATCTTGCCCTCCACCTACTTGCCCTGCCCTTCCATCGATTTGAATCCGAACTGATGATAGATCGCCTGCGCCTCGGAGGTCTTGAGATAGGCCAGCCACTGCGCAGCGGCCTCCGGATGTGGTGCGTCTGTCATCACGCCTCCAGCATAGGCCACGGTGGTGTTCTGCTCCTCCGGGATCTCGACGCCGGTGATTGGATTGCCGATCTTCTTCTGGAACTGCACCTCGGAGGCCCAGGTCACGCCCGCATCGACTTTGCCCTGCATGATCCACATGGGCGTCTGACGATGATGGATCTCGGTGAGCACGGTGCCGCCATTCGCGACCTTCTGCCGATACACCGTCTGGTAGAGCCGCTCGCCGCCGGCCTTGCGGAGTGAGGTGGCGATCTGGTTTGCGACGCCCTCCCATTGAGGATTGGGCATGGAGAGCTTCACGTCCGCGCGACCCAGGTCCGCCAGGGAGGTGATGTGCCGTGGGTTGTCAGCGGCCACCATGATCTCGAGCGTGTTGGTGGCATACGCAGTCACGCCCTTCACCTGCTTTTGCTGCTCCATCTCGCGCAGCACGCCCGCGCCGGCCTCATAGACATCCGGCTTCACCTGCAGGGTGAGGTTACCCAGCGTCAGCCTGTCATCCGCGGCGATTTGTTTGCGGAGGATACCGGGAGGAAGCGTCTCGTAAAAGATGCGCCCGCGCAACTCCGGGTGCCGCTGGGCGAACCGATAGACAAGCTGCGGGAGAACGAAGAACTGATTGCCGCCGATAAACAGCACCAGCCTGGCATCCACCGGGTTCCCATGCAGGTCGGGGATGTTGTCGACGTCGGGCACGTGGAACTCATAGCCTTTGCTGCCCGCTGGATCGTTGGCGCCCTTGCTCCAGGGTGGCATCCTTTGCGGTGGAGTCGTTTGCGCGCTGTCCTGCGCGTGGAGTGTGCTCATCAGGGTAATCCCGAGCATGGGAATCAAAAGAGTCTTACATCGATTCATATCTCCGGATCGCCTTTCTGCGGCTTGGCTAGACCGTGATGTAGCTGTAATGACCGTCAATTTGTAACAGCGCGATTGCCGCGACCATGGCAGCAACGACGAGTACGCCGGGGATGGTATGCGCCAGCATCTCCTTCACGATCGGCTCCGGCGGCTCGGTCTGGTTGTTGTGCTTGAGCAGCACACGCACCTGCTCTTCCGTCGCGGTATGGCAGCTCAGGAACTGGACACCGCGGCTCTGGAGCGCCTGAATGGTTGCGTCCTGGTAGAGCGAATCGCGGCTGTCGGGATCCTTCGAGGCGTAGCGCAGTCCAGGTCCGGCCTTGCTCGCCAGGTAAGGATTCTTCTCCGCAGGCTTGCCGGTGTCTGGATCGTCCACCTTGAGCCATGCACCGATCTGGTACTTCTTCCAGATGAAGTCATCGAAGTTGAGCATGTTCGCCGGGCCGTGTAGCGCGGCCACGATCTTGATCTGATCGACCGGTACGCCAAAGCCCAAGTGCAGGCCGTTCAGCGAGTTTTTGATGTTGTTCAGGAACTTGCCATCGCCGATGGGAATGACATCGTATACCTGCTTGATGCGTGCCGGATGCTTGACCAACTTCTCGAAGTCGGCGACCTTCCAGTCGGACGTGGTGTAGACGAGTTGCGCCCCTGCGGTGGCGGGCATCGCGCTCAAAGCGCCAAGTGCACTCACGCCCGCGGCGGCGGTGGTGACGAACGACCTACGGCTCATGCTCTTCATCTGTTCCTTTCGGGGCGGGCGGTTGGACATCGTGAGACGTTTTCTCTTGCTCGGAAGGCGGGCGCGATCGAAATCCGAGGTTCGCCAGGAACTGAAACTTGGGCTGCTCGCTCCGTCTCCGGAACTCCGGCGAGGACCGGCGCCAAAGAATGAGAACCAGCAGGATGACTGTGGCTGCGCCCATCAGATAGGCCGTCATGGCATTCCCTCCATTTGCGTTGGGGGAGATGGGCCCGCGGGCGGCTGCACCCGAGTGTCGCCCGCATAGAAAGACCGTATGTAGCAGGTGACGGCCTGTATCTCCGCCGGAGTGAGCAGCGGCCACGCGAGCATGCCGCTTCCCGGAACGCCGTGATGCAGGATCCAGTCAGCCGCTTGGTAGGAGGGCATCATCTGGTGAAAGTTTGCCGGCTTCGGAAGGTATTTGATCCCGTCAGGACCGTCGCCGGTTCCATTCTCTCCATGACAGCGGGTGCAGTGGGTGTCAAAGACCCGTTTGCCTGCCTCCATCAGCACCTCTGGGGACGCAAACGCTTCGGCCGGCGTGAGCGGGTCTGCTCGCCCGATCGACGCGGCGTAATCGGCGACCGCCCGGAACTCGGAACTCGGAAGCGTATTCCACGACGGCATGGAGGACCCGGGCACACCCTGCTCGAGCGCACGCCATACGAGATCGTCCGTGAGGCGGAATCCGGCGATGTTGAAGGCCACCGGACGCAACGCGCGTCCACCTGGAGAATCTCCGTTCGCCTTGGGGCCGTGGCACCCTGCGCAGTTCTGCAGGAAGACCCTCCGGCCCTCGTCAATGTCGTTGAGATAACCGCTGTCGCTCGGCGCGGTCACTGGCAGCACGTAAGCCGCCGGGGACTCGGCTGGGGAAAGCTCGGCCGCGGCGCGCCCGAGAGTGTTGAGATAGGCGACGAGATCCAGCGCATCCCGATTTGGACGATCCGGCGCACCACGGAACAGCCACGGATACGAAGGCATGACTGAGCTCGGGACGACGTACCGTGGGTCGTACAAGTGCACAAGCTGCCAGTCGACCGGCCGCTTGCCGGCTTCGCGCGCCAGGTCTGGCCCCACCCGCCGTGTGCCCCACATCTGCGGATATTGCTGCTGCGTCTCCCAGGCCTGGGTCGGCCTGCCGAAGCGCCAGCGATCGGCTGGGGTGAAGCGCACCTGCATGGTGTGGCAGTAGGCGCAGCCATCGATCGCGTACAGCTTGCCTCCGTGCTGCTCGGCGGCGGTAAGCGCGAGGTGCGCGCGTGGCGGGGTGTTCTTCGCGATGGAGGCATGCAGGCGAATGGCCGGGTACACGCCCAGGGCCAGGAAGGAGATAAAAAAGAAGACGACGCCCGCACCGAAGGTGGCAGCGTATGCGGTGGTAAACCAGTAATTAGCTTTGCCCACGCGCGGCAACTGCTCGCCTCCGGTATCGGCAACCACACCAAGGAAGCCCGCGGGATTCCGCGGTCCGGTTACGAAGCTGAGACCGAAGACGATGAACCCGGCCAGCAGCGCAATACCGTCGATGGTCCGGAAGACCCAGTAGGGCCTGGAGGCACGCACGGAGTCGATCCATGGCAGGTGTCTCTGCCAGAGACTCGCCTGCACCAACCCCGCTCCGGTGAGGTCAAACACCATCAATCCCAGGCCGAGCACCAGCAGCCAGTAGGACCACGCGAGCGCCCGGCGGTTGTGGCGCACGCCGGGCATGCGCTGCCATAGATGTCCCAGACCGCCCATCGCGGCGAAAGAGGCAAAGCCGATCATCGCGAGATGGGAGTGGCCGATCACCCAATCGCTGAAGTGAACGAAGCGGTTGAATGTCATGACCGCCTGCACCGACCCCTGAATGCTGACGATCAGATAAAGCACAATGCTGGTCCATACGAAACGCAGCGGAACATCCCGCAGGGCGAACTCTTCAGTCGCCAGCCCGATCGAGAGCAGTAGATTGGTGACGACGATGATGACGTCGATGCCCTGATAGATGGAGGCCACCTCAGAGACGTGCTGTGCCGTCATGGGCAGCGAGGAGTAGATGTAGTGGTGAATGCCATTGAGGGGATAGACCAGGAACAGCAGCCAGAAGCCCACCATGGAGTAGAAGTGACTGTAGATCGGCTTGCGGGTGACGGCGGAGATGACGAAGTACTCCACCGCGACGGCCAGTGGCGTGATGAAGATGCCGACCGCATCGTGAATCCATAGCCCACTGAAGGCGGCCCCCATGGCTCCGGGAAGCGCATGGGGAACGATGTTGCCCAACGGATACGCGAGAAACGTGAACGTCAGTCCGCCGAGCAGATACCAGCCCGAGACGTAAAGCTCCGATGCGCCGCACTTCAGGAATGGGATGGCGAACTGCACGATCATCAGAGCGAAACAAATCTCGATCACCGCCGCGACCACCAGCGGGAACTCTGCCCACTCCAGCGGCTGCAACACCCCGGATAACACCAGCGTCCAGCCGCCCAGCACGGCGACGAAGTTGTAAACCGCAAACAGAAACCAGCCGAGCCGCTCGCTGGTCACTGGACGCCGCGTCAGAAATGGAACCGCGTAGTAGATGAAGGCGATGAACGCATTCCCCAGCCAAGCGTAGAGGATGCCCTGAGTATGGTCGAAGCGCAGCCTGCCCCATGTCTGCCAGGCGTGATTCGTCAGGAAATCGGGGACATGAAACTTGATCGAGACGACCAGACCAAAGCACGCCGAAAGGACCAGCCCTACGAAGGCCGCATAGGCGTGCGCCTGCACCAGCTTGATCGCGACCGGCGCCCTCATCCGTTCTGCGGTTGTCGTCACATCTGCGGCTGTCGTCATGGACGTCCGCTTTGCGGGCTGGTGTGACTGGAGGCTGCTGCAGCCTGGCCGCGCCCGGAGCGCTGCCCGGAGGGATTCTGTGGGTCCGGAAAACGTACCACTCCAATGGCCAGCAGAGTGCCGAACAGCAGCAGCACCACCACCCATATCCAGTGCTTCGTCATCAATGATGAGTTCACCGGCTCTGACATATTCGAGATGGCTTCTGCCCGAAGGGATCTCTCAGTTCCGTCCACGGATTCTTGCCCGTTCCTTGACTGATTCATACTTCCCTACCGTGAACGTTGATAATGAGCGGCTTCTGGAAAACCATATCTCCATCGCGGCAATCTCACCTTAGAACATACGGATGTGAGCTGCAGGTATCGACCCGAAGGCCACTCCGACACTTACTGCTGTAAAGCGCGGCCGCGTTTGATAGGTGCCGGGAGTCTATGGAGTCAGATGTGCGTTCCCACAACAAGCGTATGACGGTTTGGTGTCTCCTGGTGCTCGCTTCCATCGCTCTCTTTATCTTAGTGGGAGCCTTCCTGTTCTTTGAACCCGGACATCAGTCGGCAGTAACGGCCGCACCCACGCAAGCACTTCCGGCGGAGAAATAAGTTTCCTGACGCTGGTCTCGTCCCCTCACCAATCTTGCGCGTAGCCGGCATGTGAGAACCGCATCTTCTGAAACTCCGGCAATTCGGTACTTACGATGGACGATCTCTCAAAGACACCCTCCGCGCTCCATGACGCGCGACCCGCCGGGGTACGCATTGCTGCGATTCGGACATGGCACTCCATGCTCGACGATGACGTGCTGGGTCGCTCCGCGCAGCTTGCATACTATTTCTTCTTCGCTCTCTTTCCAGGCCTGATTGCCGTTTCCTCGATTATCGGTTTGACAGTCGCTTCGGATTCGACATTGGCGAACGACCTGCTGCAGTACCTGAGCGCTATCATCCCACCGTCGGCCTTCAAGATCGTGGCAGACACCCTTCATCAGACGACGCATGCCAGCAGTGATAGCAAGATCGCGCTGGGGGTGTTGACTGCTCTGTGGTCGGCGAGTGTCGGAACATCGGCTCTCCAGGACGCGCTCAACTCGGTATATGACGTGAAGGAAGGTCGTCCCTACTGGAAGGCACGACTCAACGCAATACTGCTGACCATCGCTCTTATCACCCTGTTCGTCATCGCTCTGGCCATACTCTTATGCGGGGACGCGCTTGCGCATGTTCTAAGCAGCCACCTAGGCATGGGAGGGGTGATGGTCGGCGTCAGCCGTGGTCTGGCGTGGCCCTTGGCCTTCTGCATCCTGGCCTTCGCCTTCGCGCTGGTCTATTACTTCGCTCCGGACGTGGAGCAACGGAAATGGGCATGGATCACGCTTGGCGCGACCGTCGGTATTGTGGCGTGGATCTCCGCTTCTCTGGGGCTCAGGCTTTACCTGCACTACTTCGATAGCTATTCGTTGACTTACGGTTCCCTTGGCGCCGTGATCGTGCTGCTGACCTGGTTTTATCTCAGCGGACTTGCGCTGCTGCTCGGAGCCGAGATCAACAGTACCAGGGAGGCGATGGCCGCAGAACGGGGCGACCCGGAAGCGAAAGAAAAAGGCGAGAAGGAACCAGCCGTTCGTTGAATGTTGCGTACTGCAACTGGCGGGTTCAGATCAGGGCACGTTGTCAAGGCAAGCCGATTACGTATGCCATGCGTGTTTCTAAATGGTGGACGCGGTAGGAATCGAACCTACAACCTGTCGATTAAGAGTCGTTGGGTTCCGCACTTCTCTGCAATACCCGCGTTTCCTATAGAGTGCTTTTCAGTTAGTAAAGACGCGGTCGCAGTACCGATTGCGCTCCTTTCGAGTGCTCCCCTTTCCCACGGAGACTCCCCACAATACTCCCCACAACTTTTCTCTTGACCTCTCGTTGGCCTTTGGATGAAAGTGGGTGCATCGCGATTCCCTGCGGGTCTAAGCCTCGTGGAGCGCGTAGATGAAAGCGCCCCGGCCAGTGTAGCGAGCACTGGTGCGGGGCTAACCAAAGCGCCTGATAAGGAGGCACCATGGCTAGAGAGCACAGTAGCAGTCCGTCGGCGTCCGCTCAAGGACGTTCGCACAGCATGCCGGCAGCTTCAACCGGTCCCCACAATCCCCCACAGCAACGCTACGAGACCGTCAGTGAGATCACTGAGCGGGTGCTGGCGCGTCAGGCCTCTCTATCGTCCGCGACGAGCTTGTGGGACGATCTGCCGCGCATAGAAGGCCGCTGGAGTAAGCGGATCGATGTGCACTGGCTGCTCGGCATCGCGCTGGTCTCCGCCGTGGCGTTCTGCCTCTGCGTCGTTTGGGGAGATCGCTGATGCGCGCCATCTACCAGCAGCTGCCGTGTTTCGCGGCGTCACCCTGCGAGATGTTGCAAATTACACCAGGCCTCACCTTCCGCGAGGCTGCGGACCGCTTAGTGCAGCTGAGAACGGTGGGCAGTCTGGGCGCCACATTCCTGCCCTCCAGACGGTCGCCGCGCTACATCAAGCCCACTACGGCCAAGGGCTATGCTC
>JBPCNO010000167.1:0-5415 GCA_051001135.1 Acidobacteriaceae bacterium | reverse complement strand
CTTCGCCCGCTTCTCCACCGACGATCTCGAGGGCCGCATCCGCGGCTACGTGGGCGAAGGCGAGTTCACCAACGATCCCCTCGAGACCTTCGGCGGCGCCGGCGTGGCCTACATCCCCAAGCTGCAGGAGCTGCTCCGCCTCATCCGCGAGCAGGCCTTCGAACACCACGTCGCCGCCAACTTCTCCCGCTCCGCCAGCCCCGTCCACGAAGCCGCCTCCCGCTACCTCGGCTGGCATATGTACTTCCATAACCAGCCCGAGGACTGAGAACGGATACAAAGCCGCTGCGCATCTTCTCACCAAAAATTCATCTGCACTGCGTAAACTTGGTCGGCAGGTTCCCTGAAGGAATCCTTGGAGAGAATGCTATGAAGAGATATGCGATAACGATGTTGGCCGTACCGTTTCTGTTTGCGATGCCATCCATCGCGGCGAAGGTCAAGCCTGTAGTGGTACCGATGAAGACCGCTGACGGGCAGGACGCGGGCACCATCACGTTGAAGCAGAGCAAGAGCGGCGTCGAGGTGATGGTGAATGTGAAGAACCTGCCGCCGGGGGAGCATGGCGTGCACGTTCACCAGAATGCGAAGTGCGAGGGGCCGGATTTCAAGTCGGCGGGCAGTCACTTCAATCCCGGCGGCAAGATGCACGGCACCAAGAATCCGAGTGGCGCCCATGCGGGCGATCTTCCGGTCAATCTGACGGTGAAGGCGGATGGCACGGACAAGACGACATTCCGCACGGATGCCGTGTCGCTTGATCCGCAGGCTATGACTTCGGTGTTCAGCAACGGCGGCACATCGATCGTGATCCATGCGAAGCCGGATGACATGATGACGGATCCGTCGGGAAACTCTGGCGCGCGCATCGCATGCGGCGTCATTGCAGAACCCATGAAGCCGATGTAACCGCAACGGCACGCGTGCCCGGTCAGACAGATCAATACAGCAGAACGGCGACACGGTAGGTGGTGAATCCCGCTGGTGGATGGGCGCTGTCGCATGCGCCCACCGCAGCCGATCTGAAATGGCCGGTGCGCATGTGTTGGACCAGCACATCTGGAAGCCGGCTGAGATCCGCGCCCTGCCAGCGCATGACGAATGCCGGCTGCGAACCACCGGCGGTACCATGCGCCATCTCACACGTCTGCCGCGCGTCCTGCGTGGAGGAAGCGGCAGCGATGCCGTTCTGCCGCAGCAGTGCAATCACGCGAGCCTCGGCGGCGGCCGGAGAGAGGCTGTCGACCGTCTGCGCGAAGTCTTCGACTGCGTAGAGTTCGCCGTTGGGCGCCCGCAGCAGCCCGATCCCGATCGCATCCATCTTCGGATCGAGGATGTTGGTGCGGTGCTGCACCGATTGCATCCACTCCTTCTGAATGGTGACCGCGTTGGGCCCGAGCGCAATGTTCTCAGCGATGGCAGCGAAGTGCGCTCCCGCCTGCGCGGCGCGCGCGGGAATGGTTGGCTCATCAGCAAACTGATGCGACAGTGCGGCGTGCTCGACCATGAGCGCTGCGTGCCTATGTGCGGCATCGGCGAGTGCGGCATCCCAATGAAGCGGGCCGAGATTGTCGGCGGCGCGGGCCTGGTTGGTCATCGTCAGCAAATGCTCGGCATCCGCCGGCACGGCATCGGTGGACTGCGCAGGAAGACATGGCGGCACCGCGGCCGCAGCCAGGAATGAGAGCAGGAGCAGTGCGGGAAAAGAGAGATTCATCGGGTATCTCCTGTTGAGCATAGCGGAGATGAGGACACAGTCAGCGGCCGTTTGTTGTGCGATGATGCGGCATGGAGCGTTCGGGGTGGAGAGCGGAGTGGGCACACAGGTTCAAGCATCAGCCGTTGGCGGTGATTGGCGTGCTGCTGCTGGCGCTGTTTGTGTGCATGGCGTTATTCGCTCCGTTTGTTGCGCCTTACGATCCGGCCGCGATCGACCTGACACATCGTCTGCTCGCTCCCTCGCTCTCTCATGGACCAGCACGCGCGCACTGGTTCGGCACCGATGAACTGGGGCGCGATATCTTTTCCCGCATTCTGTATGGTGCGCGCATCTCGCTGATTGTTGCGGTGAGCGTGGTGGGATTGTCGCTCGGCACCGGACTGGTGCTGGGCGGCCTGGCGGGGTTCTACGGCGGGTGGGTGGACACGCTGCTGAATATCTTCGTGATGAATGCCTTTCTCGCGCTCCCGGGGATTCTGCTGGCGATTGCGTTCGTGGCCTTCCTGGGGCCGGGACTGTGGAACCTGGTGCTGGCGCTCTCCATCGGCGGATGGGTAGGCTATGCGCGGCTGGTGCGGGCGCAGGTGCTGGCGGTGCGCGAGCGGGAGTTTGTAGAGGCGGCGCGGGCGCTCGGCGCAAGCGATGTACGTGTCTTCGCGCAGCATATCGTGCCCAACATCGTGCAGCCGATTCTGGTGCAGGCGGCCATCGGCATGGCCGGCGCGGTGCTGGCTGAGGCGACGCTGAGCTTTCTGGGCCTGGGCATTCCGGCGCCCGCGGCAAGTTGGGGATCGATGCTGAACGACGCGCGCTCGCATCTGTTTGATTCGCCGCATCTGGTGGTCTTTCCCGCGTTGGCGGTGATGGGCTGCGTGCTCTCGTTCAACTTCATCGGCGATGCGCTGCGCGACTACCTCGATCCGCGCACCCGCATTGCCATCGGTCTATAAGCACCCCCTATACCCCCGGTATGAATCCGCTAAATTCCTCTTTCTAAAGGTAGTTAGCCAGGGGGTACCGCCGTAAAGGTATATATATACTTGACTCAGTGGGGTCGAGGGGTGAGGATGGGGGTGCGGCGTGAGAGGCGACGCGCTCAGAGATCATCTCATCGGAGTCTATACCTGCTATGGACGTAGAAAGTGTGATCTGGCCGTGCTAACCGCTTACCTGGATGAGAGCGGAATCCATCAAGGCGATCATTTGTGTGTTGTCGCCGGTTGGGTGGGCAGTGAAGCGGAATGGCTACCGTTCATCCAGCCTTGGATGACGGCGCTTGGCCGAAGACACAACCTCCACATGAAGGAACTGCGCTGGAATCAACATCCGGAGCGCGTCGGCAATCTTCTGGCAAGGCTTGGCCCTATTCCGGAGAATTGCGGGCTTCGCCCTGTGTATGGGGGTATCTGGCAGCGCGACTACGAGGCTATCGTCAAGGGACGTGTGAAGGAAACCTTTACGAGTCCGTACATGTTGGCCGCGCAACGATGCATTGCGGCTGCTCTACATTCGATGGGCGCGACATCCGAGAGAATCGGCTTTGTCTTTGATAATCAAGAACTGTACAAAGATCGAATTGCCCGTTTAGAGAAAGTGGTGTTTCAGACGGCCAAGGTCGATACCAGAGTCAACGGCATCTCGTTCATGAAGCGCGAGAGTACGGTATGCCTTGATCCAGCCGACTATCTCGCCTTTCAGTTACGCGAATACAACACCGATAAAGCATCGACCAAATCGCGGCTGGGCATGTCAATCTTCGGCAAGAACGCTGGGCACGGGTTCGGTATCGGGCATATCGACAGTCCAGACGAGCTGCAACGAATGGTCGGTCTTCTCAGGCACTTCGGTTACTACGCGGAGGCAGAGCAATGAAAAGAGCGACGAGCACGCGGGGCGAATTCGACCGCTTTACCTCATTCATGGACAGACTCGCCAATGTGCCGCACGCGGAGCTAAAGGCCGAGTTGGAGGCGGAGAAGGCGGCGAAGGCTCCGCGAGTGAGCGTGAAGCGTGGCAAGGCAAAGCCAAAAGGCGACACCGTGCGAGGCCATCATGTTGTCAAGTCAAAGTAAAGCCGTCGCGACAGAAGAACGGGAGCATCAGGTTTCCGCCCCGTTGTTGCTAGTCGTGCTCTTTTGGCTGTTCGAGTCTCTTTGCTTCTACCTACTCCTCGCGACTCTGTTTCGCTGGCCGTTGGAGCACTGGATATTTGTTCATATTACTGCGGTGATTTACCGTCTCTGCTCCTTTTCGCTACGTTGAGTACATGCAAAATTCGCAACGGCAAGAGCATTACGACGGTTGCATAGGCCAGAATGCACGATTGAAGAATACCCTCCGTAGCAGAGGGCCACTTGTGTGTAAGAGAGATATACGCAAAGGCTCCTGCTACAAGCAGGATTGGACCGCCGATCGCTATAACAACAAAGGTGATGAGCAGACCTTTGGCCGGATGCAGGTAATTCGTTATGCGTTCGAGCATGCAGGAGAGATTGTCTCGCAATACCTGCGAGCCAAGGCGTTTTTAATTGGCTACTATCTTGAGTCCTGTGGTGCCTTGGTCCGCTTCCCGCGCCCTTGCCGTGGACGTTTAGAAGGCCCTCGTTTCCTCACTCTTCCCGATGAGTTCGACGTAAGTCAGCCGCTTGCCAGCCACGCCGGAGAGCACGCCGTCAATCCGCTGCGCGTCGTTCATGTTCTTCCGGTTGTTGTAGCGGTACACCTGCTCATCGACGTAGCGCGACAGGTGGAAGGGTTCGACGTTCACATAGGTTCCGCTCAGGCCGCGCTTGAGCAGACTCCAGAAGTTCTCGATTCCGTTGGTATGGATCTGACCTTGGACATAGGCTTCGGTATGGTTGATGACATCCCGCGCATACTCGGTATGCAGTCCATCGTAGCCAGCCCAATTGTCGCTGATGACGTGGCCGCCGACTTCGACGTGCTTCCGCACCTGCCCATGCAGGTTGATCTTGCCGCAATCGCTGATGACCTCTGCCCGTACCTGTTTGGTATTCCGCTCCAGAAGCCCCATGACGATGGCCTTACCGCCCCAGCCCCGCTGCTCGCGCTGGAACTTCAGGCGGCGTTCTTTGTGCATGTTCTTCACCTTGCCGCCAATGTAGGTCTCGTCTACCTCGACCGGAGAACCGCCGCCGCCGAGCTTCATGAAGGAGCCGGTCTGCATGGCCTTGCGGATGCGATGGAGCATGAACCACGCGGTCTTCTGGGTGACGCGGATGGAGCGGGCAATCTCGCACGAACTGACGCCGTTCTTGGCGTTGCAGATCAGCCACGCGGCGGTCAGCCACTTGTCTAAGCCGAGAGCCGAGTCCTCGAAGATGCTGCCCACCTTGATCGAGAACTGCTTGCGCGGGTGCTTCTGCTTGCACTCCCACATCCGGCGGGTGGCGATGAAGCGCACGTCCTTGGCCCCGCAGGTGGGACACTCAACACCGTTCGGCCAGCGCCGCGCTTTGAAGAACTCTATGCAGCGGTCGGGATCGGCAAAGTAGATAATGGCTTCTTGGAGGCTCTGTGGCGCTTTCATGGACTCAGCCTATGCCAATTAGCATACTGAGTCAAGTATATAATTACCGCCGTAAATTCCTCTATCTACTGGAGTTACAGTCAAATTCCTGCAAATAAACGACTTAGATCCCTAGAGTCCTTCAGAAGACCGTCATCTGAATGAA
>JBPCNO010000166.1:0-95673 GCA_051001135.1 Acidobacteriaceae bacterium | reverse complement strand
GAGGAATTTAGCGAATTCATACGGGGGGTACCGGGGTACGGTGCTACGCAGGAGGGATCCCTATCCCTTTGCGTCCTTGTACTCCTCGTGCCAGGCCATCTGGATGGCCTCGAGCTTGGACTCGTTCGAATTACCCGGAACATCGACGAAGCCGGGCAACTCCGTCACATATTTGTGCAGCTCCGTGAAACGCACCGTGAGCGGGTCGAGGTCGGGATACTTCTCCTGAAGCTGGATGCCGATCTCCTCGGCATCGTTCCACATGATCTCTGGCGGCATGGTCTTCCGGCTCCTCTGGTAAGGTCTACTTGGTTTCCGCGAGGGCCAACGGCTTGCCCTCCGAGACGTAGTTGCGGTTCCACTTGGGAATCTCCACCACGTAAGTGCCCGGGCCGGTAATGACCGCCTGGCAACCAAGGCGCGAGTTCAACTGCAGGCCGGGCGCCATATCCATGCGGTCCAGCTCGTCGTCATCGGCCTCGGAGATTCCCGGAGCCCCGTCCTTGAGGTAGAGATGGCAGGTAGTGCAGGCGCAGACCCCGCCGCACGCATGGTCGAGGAAGACGTCGAAATGCTCGGCGACATCGAGGAAGGACATCGGCTTGCCGTGGTGGCCGTAGGGCAGGGTCCCGTACTCGAACTCCACCGTGCGGCCCTCCGGTTGAAAAGTGACGCGGACCATGTTGGGCCCGGGTGGCTGAGTCAAATCTGGCTGGCTCAGGTCGGGCTGGTGACCGTTCGCGCTCTGGTGCTGCTTCGTCTCGTCTGGCATATTCGTATCTTCTCTTGTTACTAAATGCTTGAATTCGCTAATCCTGTGAATGCAATGCGCCGTCATTCTGAGCAAAGCGAAGAATCCACGCGATGCTCATAGAGTGTGCCTCGTCTCCACCCCATAGCCATCCACATACAAGGCGTTACTTGTACTCGGCTGGCGCGAAAGGATGGGGCGCATTCGGCCCCTCGCCCAGTTTCTCACCGGCCGAGTCCATGGTTTGTCCGTGCAGTGCGCCGGAGACCGCCACGTCCATCATCACCTCCGCGAAGCGGCGTGTGGCCTTATCCAAAGCTTCTGTGCCGTGACGCAGAGCCTCCAGGTCACTGCCGTCCGCCAGCTTCGTCAAGTCCGCGGTGCGCGCTGCGATCTCCGCACGCTCATCATCGGAGAGCTGCTGCCATGCGGGGTTCGACGGCGCCTTCGCCACCGCGTCAAGGATGATCCTCGCCTCGTGGCGCGCCTCGATCAACTGCCGCTCGTGGAAGTCCGCCTCAGCGTGATCGAACGAGTCGAGAATCATCGATTCCACCTGCTCGTCGGTAAGACCATAGGTCGGCTTCACTTCGATCTGCGCCTCGGTGCCGCTTCTCTGCTCCACCGCCGAGACCTGTAACAGTCCGTTCGCGTCGATCAGAAACTTGACTTCGATACGAGGCAGGCCGGCCGACATGGGTGGGATCCCGCGCAGATCGAAGCGCGCCAGCGAGCGGCAGTCTTTGGCAAGCTCCCGTTCGCCCTGCACCACATGGATGGCGACGTTGGTCTGTCCATCCACGCCGGTGGTGAAGTGCTCTGTCGCGGATGCGGGGATGGTCGAGTTGCGCTGGATGATCTTCGCCACCACGCCGCCGAGCGCCTCAATGCCGAGCGACAGCGGCGTCACATCGAGCAACAGCATGTCTTCCGTGATGCTCGAGCCGCCGCCGAGGATGTGCGCCTGCACGGCGGCGCCGAGCGCGACCACCTCGTCGGGATTCAGTTCCGTGTGCGGCTGTTTGCCCCGCGCGGGGAGATCGAATAGATCGGATACCAGTTGCTGCACGCGAGGAATGCGCGTGGAACCGCCCACCATAACGACTTCGACAATGTCTGCAGACGAGAGCCCGGCGTCGCGCAGCGCCTGCCGGCAAGGTTCGACTGTGCGCTGCAAGATTGGCTCGATAAGCTGCTCAAACTGCGCGCGTGCGATTGCGCGCTGATAGCGCGTTCCATCGGGCAACGGAACGTCGAGGTGCGCGGAGTCTCTGGTGGAAAGCGCGATCTTCGCGTCGATGACTGACTGACGCACCGCCTGCACCAGCTCCGGCTGCTTGCGGGCCCCAATAGGGTTTCCATTGATGTCCTTGTGCTCGCTCTCGATCTCGTCGAGCGCGATGGCAATCAGTAGATTGTCGACGTCGTCGCCCCCCAGGTGCGTATCGCCGTTGGTAGCGATGACTTCAAAGATCCCCTCGTGCAGCTTGAGGATGGAGATGTCGAAGGTACCGCCGCCGAGATCGTAGACGGCAACGATGCCGGCGTTTTCCCTGTCGAGACCGTACGCCAGCGCCGCCGCCGTCGGTTCATTGACCAAGCGGAGCACTTCGAGTCCCGCCATGCGTCCAGCGTCTTTGGTCGCCTGGCGCTGCGCATCGTTGAAGTAGGCAGGCACCGTGATGACCGCCTGGGTGACCGGCCTGCCGAAGTAACGCTCGGCGTTGCGCTTGAGCTGCCGCAGCACGTAGGCGGAGATCTCCGGTGGCGTGTACTGCTTGCCGCCCAACTCGATGCGCAGGACCTCACCCGGCTGAATATCGTCGGCAACGCGGAAGGGAAAGAGCTTCAACTCGTCCGTGATGTCTTCCACGCCGCGGCCCATCAGGCGCTTCACCGAATAGACGGCGCGATCTGGCGAGGCCAGCAGATGCCTACGCGCTGCATTGCCCACTACGACCCGTTCAGCGCCAGAGGCAGGCATGGCTACCACCGAGGGCACCAGCTTCGAGCCGTCCTCGCCGGGAATAACCATCGGCTGTTCGCCCTGCATGAAGGCGACAAGCGAATTGGTGGTGCCGAGGTCGATGCCGACGACAAGGGCCTCATCAACGGCTGATGCGTCGGCGAGGGCAACTTCCGGATTGATGGGAACTTCAGGCATCAGACTCCTGTCTGGACTACATCGCTGGTTGCAGGGGCGCCGTTTGCAGGCTCGAGCACGGTGGCGACATCGCGCACCAGATTGCGTAGATAACTGCGACGATCCAGCAGCGCCGCCATGCGTGCCTTAGCCGCATCTTTGCCGGGTGTTTCGCCAGCGTCCACGGCTGCATCCCACGCGCTCCACGCGGAACGCAGGTCCCGATCCGTGTCGTCCAGCATGCCTGTGAACTGCTGTTGCGCCGCCGTCAGATCGCTGCGCAGCTCGGGATCGTCCTCACCCATCTTCACGTTCATGCGCATCTCTTCGAGCTGCATGTTGAACTCGAAGACCTCTTCGAGCAGATCGGCGGGCACGCGGCTCTGTTTCGCGCTGGCGCCCTCTTGTTTGTTCTCATCCTTGCGGCGAAGGCCTTCGAGCTCCAGCAGATATTCGGTGCGGGCGATGGGATCCTTGAGCGTGCGGTAGGCGTCATTCAGCAGCGAGCTCTGACGCAGGCTCCAGGCCTGCTGCTCCGCGCTCTTGCGGGCATAGAGGTCCGGATGCAGCTTGCGGCTCAGGCGATAGAAGGCGCGTTCCAGCTCGGCGGTGTCGATGGTGAGCCGCGGCGGCAGATCGAAGAGCTCGAAGTAGGTCGTCGCGCCGCCCGCCAGGATTGCATCGGCGTGCGGCATCGACGGACTAGACGGACTCTGAGCGGAGTTAGACATAGGAAGCTTTCGTGCGGCAGGTTGCAGCCGGGCAACAGACAACGCCGTCTGCTTTGTCTACGCCGTGAAGGATGAGCCGCAGCCGCAGGACTTCTTCGAGTTGGGATTGATGAAGTTGAAGCCCTGCCGCATCAGCGTCTCTTCGTAATCCAGAACCATGCCGTTCAAGTACAGGAACGACTTCGGATCGATGAAGACGCGGACATCGCCATAGGTGAAGACGCGGTCGCGTTCCCGCGGCTGCGTATCGAAGCGAATGCTGTACGAGAGGCCGGAGCAACCGCCACCCAGGATGCCGAGGCGCAGCCCTCCCTCGGCCGGAGAGATGCCTTCCTTGGCCATCGCGATGCGAATGCGCTTGAGGGCGCGCTCCGTCACGTCCACACCCACCTTGGGTGCAGAGGCCCGGTCGGCCCGCCCCGCATCGGCTGGTGGGCCTTGCGCCGAACCGGTCGCCACGCCTGGGCTTCCGGTTTGCGTCTTGATGGTGACAGTATCCATGAATCGCGTGCCCGTCTGCTCGCCCTTGCTACAGCGCCACGGCGGTGGCAACTGCCGGAGCGGTTTCGCCGACATTGTTCTTGGTCTTCCAGTCGCCGATCGCCGCACGGATCGCGTCTTCCGCGAGCACCGAGCAGTGGATCTTCACCGGCGGCAATGCCAGCTCCTTGACGATATCCGTGTTCGTGATCGTCATCGCTTCAGAGACGGTCTTGCCCTTGACCCACTCGGTCGCGAGCGAGGACGAAGCGATCGCCGAGCCGCAGCCGAAGGTCTTGAACTTGGCCTCTTCGATGACCTGCGTCTCCGGATTGACCCTGATCTGCAGCCGCATCACGTCGCCACACTCCGGCGCGCCCACCAGACCGGTGCCGACGTCGCTGCTCTTCTTGTCCATCTGGCCGACATTGCGGGGGTTGTTGTAGTGATCGATTACCTTGTCGCTATATGCCATTTCATCCCTCCGGGATCTTGCGATGCAATCTCTGCGTTGACTGTCGTTAATGCGCCTGCCACTCGATCTTGGAGATGTCGATGCCTTCCTTGACCATCTCATAGAGCGGCGAAAGTTCGCGCAGCTTCTGCACGATGTCGATAAGCTTATCGGCGACATAGTTCACTTCGGCCTCGGTATTGAAGCGGCCTAGCCCAAAGCGGATCGAGCTGTGCGCCACATCATCCCCGAGACCGAGCGCCTTCAATACATAGGATGGCTCAAGTGTCGCCGAGGTGCAGGCGGAACCGCTGGAAACTGCAACATCGTTAATACCCATCAGCAACGACTCGCCTTCGACATAGACGAAGCTGACGTTCAGGTTGTTGGGCAGGCGATGTTCCATGGAGCCGTTCACATGTACATAGTCGAGCGAAGACTCGAGCTTGGCCTTGAGCTTGTCGCGCAGCTTGGAGAGGCGTGCTGCCTCGGCTGCCATCTCCTCCTTGGCAATCTCGCAGGCCTTGCCCAGTCCGACGATGCCGGGAACATTCAGGGTCCCGGAGCGCATGCCGCGTTCGTGACCGCCGCCATTGATCTGCTCGGAGATCTGGACACGCGGGTTGCGCCGCCGCACGTACAAGGCGCCTACGCCCTTGGGCCCGTAGATCTTGTGTCCGGAGAGCGACAGCACGTCGATGTTCATCGCGTTCACATCTACCGGAATCTTGCCCACCGCCTGCACTGCGTCGGTATGGAAGATGACCCCGCGCTCGCGGCATAGCTTGCCGATCTCCGTTACCGGCTGGATTACACCGATTTCATTGTTGGCAAACATGATGGAGACGAGAATGGTCTTGTCGTCCAGGGCGCGCTTCAGGTCTTCCAGATCAATGATGCCGTCCGCCTTCACCGGCAGATAGGTGACCCGGTAGCCGGCCTTTTCCAGCCGCTTGCAGGTGTCCAGCACCGCCTTGTGCTCGGTCACCTGCGTGATGATGTGATTGCCGCGCTCGCGATACATCTCGGCAATGCCCTTCAGCGCCAGGTTGTTGCTCTCCGTCGCGCCGGAGGTAAAGATGATCTCTTTGGCCGTGGCGCCGATGAGCTTGGCGATCTGCTCGCGCGCCGCCTCCACTGCCTGCTCCGCCTCCCAGCCAAAGGAGTGATTGCGGCTGGCGGCGTTGCCGAAGATGCCCGTCAGATACGGCATCATGGCCTTGAGCACCCGCGGATCGAGCGGCGTGGTGGCGTGGTTATCCATGTAGATCGGCAGTTTCACGTCCGCGGAAGCACGCGGGAAGGTCGCCGCTGGAACCGCCGTTGCATCATCGTCGAAGGTGTTCATGCTGGTGCTCATGCTTGTTTTCCCCATCTCATCACTGCCGTAAATCGTTAAAGCTTCATTGTCTGCCGGCCAGAATCAGCCCATGGCCTAGCCGAGTGTCACCAGTTGCCTGCTTACCGCTGCTGCGCCGGAGTGATGTAACCGCCGGTCGAAGGGCACGGCGTCCACCAGATCGGCGATCCGGATCGCCTTCAATACGTCGGAAATACTCTCGTTCACCTTGCGCATCGGCTCTTTGATGGTGCAACTGTCCGTCAGGTCGCAAGCCCGTTTGCTGTCCAGGCCGGTACCGCAGGACGTGATGAACAATGGTCCGTCGATGGCGTAAATGACCTCGAAAGCGGTGATCTCGACAGGGTTCCGCGACAGCGCATAGCCGCCGTTGATCCCCGCGTGCGAGCGCAGCAGCCCTACCTTGGTGAGCCGCTGCAAAATCTTGGCCAGCAGTTGCGCTGGAATCCCATACGCCTCCGCAATATCTTTTGCGCTCTGCGAGGGCGTCTCCGGATGCTCGGCCAGGAACTTCAGGGCCATCAGGCCGTAGTCGGCTTTCTTGGTGAGTCTGAGCATAGGCGGAGTTCGCAGACTGGCTGGGATTAATCCCCGACCTGTCGGGTCGCATATTCAGTATACGTCCCTTATTTTGGCTGCCGCAAACCATCCCGTGGGAAAACAGTAATTTTTATCAACGAAAAAGAGATTCCGCCCGCGACACCCTGTTGCCGCGCCGGCGAATGCGCGCGGGTCTCCGTTTGATCGGCGGGGATGCTGCAAGATCCTTATTACGGAAGTCTTACAGCGGATTGCTCATTCTGGCGATACGCTCGAAATCAGCATGACAACCGCAGCCCCACACCCCCATTTGGAAGACGCGCCGGCAGTCTCGCACAGCGCGGTTGGCTATAGCTCCCGGCCGGATCCGGACGTACTGCTGATTCAGCACCGGAGAGGGCTGAACTGGGCCTTCGCTATTGCCATCATCGCCTTTCACCTGCTGGCCATCGCCGCTCTCTTCCGCTTCACCTGGGGAGGCCTGGCGGCCTTCGCCGTAATGTGGATCTTCGGCCAGAATGTGGGGATCGGGATCGGCTACCACCGGTTGCTGACGCACCGGGGTTACGTGGTGCCCCGCTGGATGGAGTACACGATCGCCGTCTGCGGCACCATGGCCCTGCAGGGCGGACCTCTCTACTGGGTGGCCGTGCATCGCCTGCACCACCAGCACACGGACAAGCCCGGCGATCCGCATTCGCCGCGCGAAGGCGCCTACTGGGCGCACATGGACTGGATTCTCCATGGCTCGCTGCATGGCCAGACGCCGCTGCTCGAACGCTATGCGCCGGACCTGATGCAGCGGCGTTTTTACCGGATTCTGGACCGCTGGCATTGGGTGCCGGTCACGGTGGTGGGCTTCGGCCTGCTGGCTCTCGGTGGATGGTCGTGGGTGTTGTGGGGCATCTTCCTGCGGGTCACCGTCGGGCTGCATGTCACCTGGCTGGTCAACTCCGCGACGCACCTT
Organism: Acidobacteriaceae bacterium; assembly: GCA_051001135.1. GTDB lineage: Bacteria > Acidobacteriota > Terriglobia > Terriglobales > Acidobacteriaceae > CAWHMN01. Next base: position 88,247 of record JBPCNO010000166.1, on the reverse strand, counting down.
TGGGGTTCACGCCGGTTCGACACGCGCGACGACAGCCGCAATCTATGGTGGGTAGCGCTGCTGACCGGAGGCGAAGGTTGGCACAACAACCATCACGCTCACCCCGTGTCCGCGCGGCATGGACTGGCCTGGTATGAATTCGACCCGAATTACTATGCGATCTGGTTTATGCAGAAGCTGGGGCTGGCCAGGAAGGTCTACGTGAAAGAGCTTTCCTGATACCTGCGGCTGTTCCTTCGCATCCGAAAAGCATGCGCTTTGGTTCATCGTCATCGCGTCGCCGCTCGACCCAGATTTTTCTCTCGCTAACGTTAGCGCTGCTGTTTGCGGCACCCGTGTGGGCGCAGGTTTCGGCTCCAGAGGGTGCGAATGCGGCCGAGACCATCTCCATTGACGCGAAGGGCGCAACGACGCCTTTTCCGCACTTCTGGGAACAGATGTTCGGCTCAGGCCGGGCCGCTCTGTCTCTGCGTGACAGTTACCGGCGCGACCTGCGCGAGGTCAGAGCCATCACAGACTTTAAGCATGTGCGCTTCCACGCCATCTTCCAGGATGAGTTGGGCGTCTACGACGAGGACGCTCAGGGCCGGCCGATCTACAACTGGTCGTATGTCGATCAGATCTATGATGGGCTGCTCGACGATGGGGTTAAGCCCTTCGTCGAACTCAGCTTCATGCCCAGGAGAATGGCGGCGCGCCAGGACCTTCACGCCTTCTGGTACAAGCAGGTGGTCTCGCCGCCAAAAAATTACGACCAATGGGGCGCGCTGGTGGAGGCGTTCACCCGGCACCTGGTAGAGCGATATGGCATCGACGAGGTCGCGCAATGGTACTTCGAGGTGTGGAACGAGCCCAACATCGACTTCTGGACTGGAAAACCGGCGCAGCCAACCTACTTTGAGCTATACGATCACGCGGCCCGCGCCGTGAAAGCCGTGAGCCCACGGCTGCGGGTGGGTGGCCCAGCCACGGCGCAGGCCGCCTGGGTCGACGCGATGATCGCGCATGCGACCCAGAACCACGTACCTCTCGACTTTGTGTCCACCCACGTCTACGGCAACGACACCGCCAAAGATGTCTTTGGTCATGATGCACAGCAAAATCAGCAGATTGCTCAGCAGGTCGGGCCGCATGGGATGGTGTGCGCCGCCGTCGCTCATGTCCATCAGCAGATCAAGGCTTCGGCGCGCCCGGAGCTTCCGCTCATCTGGAGCGAGTTCAACGCCACTTATATGAACCAGCCGGAGATCACCGACTCGATCTACATGGGGCCGTGGATGGCCGGCGTGATCACGAAATGCGACGGGCTGGTGAACATCATGTCCTATTGGACTTTTTCCGATGTCTTCGAAGAGCAGGGCGTGGTCAAGACGCCGTTCTATGGCGGTTACGGGTTGATCGCGGAGGACAATATCCCCAAGCCCGCGTTCGATGCCTTCGCCTTGCTGCACGGCCTCGGCACGCAGCGGATCGCGAATCCTGCCGACGACGTACTGGTCACGAAGGCGGATGACGGTTCGCTCGTCATCGCGCTGTGGAACCAGGAGGAGCCGAAGCAGATCGTGCCTGCAAAAGATATAGAGCTCAAGTTCAGCGGCATCGCACCGGGCGCCGTCGCCAGGGTGGAACGGGTGGATTCCCAGCACGGTGACACGTATGCGGAATGGCAGAAGATGGGCTCGCCGCGCTATCCCACCAAACAGCAGGTGGCGGCGCTCCGCGGAATGGCCAAGCTTCCGCCCGCGCAACAATTGCAACTCTCCGCTGGGCGGCTCGCCATCACCGTGCCGCCGAATGGTCTGGCTATCGTCACGGTGAAATAGCAAGCAACCCCGGCAGCGCCAGCGGCAGGCTGCGTTGACACGGATTTTTTGGCTCAGTAGATTGACAATGGCAGTACAGGAGCTATGAAGTGCCGACACATGCAGGCGTAGTAGCGCAGAGCTCTCCAGCAATGGCAACACGTAGTGACGACGGTTACCTGGATGAGTTATTCAGCCCGGAATACACGCAGAAGCTGGAACGCCTGGCTACCGAACTGGCGGAAACGTACCAGAGCAACACGCCGTTTCCGCATATCTACTTCGACGACTTCCTTCCCCCAGTGGTCGCGGACGCGGCGGTTCGCGATTTTCCCAATCCGGATCAGGTGGACTGGTTGCGCCATCGCGGAGTGGACCAACACCGCAAGCTCGCCTTCGATCATGCTGAAGAGTTACCAGCTTCGTTGCGCGATATCCTGATATTTCTCAACAGCCGTCCGATGCTGAACTTCCTGGAAACGCTCACTGGCATCCAGGATATCTTTGGCGATCCGTACTACAACGGCGGCGGCCTGCACCAGATCAAACCAGGTGGGAGCCTGGAAGTCCACGCAGATTACAGTTTTCACCCCAAGTTGAAGGTCGATCGCCGTATCAATGTCCTGGTCTACATGAATAAGGATTGGAAAGAGGAATACGGCGGTCATTTCGAATTATGGAACCGCGATCTTACCCAGGCGGAGCAGAAGATACTCCCCATCTTCAATCGCTGCGCTATCTTCAGCACCACCAGCCACTCCTATCACGGCCACCCCACCCCGCTTTCGTGCCCACCGGATCGGACCCGCAAATCCATCGCAACCTATTATTTCAGCAACGGCAGGCCTGCGGAGGACGAGACCGAGGCGCATGCCGTGGCCTTTGTCCGGCGGCCAGGGACAACGTATCCGCTGGGACACCGCATGAAACGAGTCCTCCATGGGCTCACGCCACCGCTGCTGATGGACGCCTATCGTAAGCTGCGGAAGTGATCCAGCAGAAGATATCTAAGTACCAGGAGGGCGGCCATGAGCCGCTCTCCTTTTTTTTTGCGCTGCAGAGTGTGCGGCCCTTGGGCCTGATCACACGCTGTGACTCACTAAAAAGCGCTCCGCACCACGCCGCCGTCCACGCGCAAGGGAGCGCCATTGGTCGCTACCGATAGCTCGCTGGCGACATACACAGCCAGGTTTGCGACCTCCTCCGGCGTGGCGAAACGCTGCAGCAGCGAGGATGGCCGATCATGTTTGAAGAAGTTCTTCTCGGCTTCTTCTTTACTGGTCCCCTTCTCTTTTGCCTGGGTCTCCAGCATCTGATCGACGCCGGCCGACGCGGTCGGTCCGGGCAGGATGCTGTTCACGGTAACGCCGGTGCCCGCGACGGACTCGGCCAGTCCCCTGGCGATCGCGATCACCGCGCTCTTGGTCATACCGTAGTGGATCATCTCGACCGGAATGTTGATGCCGGATTCGCTGGAGATGAAGAGGATGCGGCCCCAGTCCTTCTTGCGCATGCCGTGCAAATAGTGCCGCGACAGCCGCACACCGCTCAACACATTCGTCTCAAAGAAGCGCGACCAATCCTCATCCGTAATCTTTTCAAACGGCACTGGCTCGAAGATGCCGGCATTGTTGACCAGGATATCTACGGTCGCAAGCTGGTGAATGATCGCCTGGCAGCCCTCCTTTGTAGAGACATCCGCCGCGACGCCTTCGATCCGGGCGTTCGGCGTGTGTGCCTTCATCCCTGCGACGGCCTTGTCAACGCTTCGCTGCGCGCGTCCGTTCACAAACACGTGTGCCCCTTCGCGCGCCAGTCCTTGCGCTATGGCGTATCCGATACCGGCGGTCGATCCCGTAACGAGCGCCGTCTTGCCGTCCAGATGCAGGTTCATGATTTTCTCCTTGAAGCTTCGAAAGATTGGATTCAGAGGATTCGAGATCGCTTCCACGCAAATGCAGTGAACTCCAATTGTGGCGAACTTAATGACCTGCCGCGACCGAAAGTGCCGTTACCATAGCGCTATGTTTGCTTCTCGCTTCGCCCCCCTACTACTCCCGCTTGCAGCCCTGCTGGCGCCGTTTGCCCTATGCCCCAACCTGCACGCCGCCGATGCGCCTTCCGCGCACAAGTGGGCCATTGTGCTGCATGGGGGCGCGGGCGTGATCGAGCGAGGATCCATGGATGCAAAGACTGAAGCTGCATACCGCGCCGCGTTGAAGCAGGGGCTGGAGGCTGGCGCGGCCGTGCTCCAGAAGGGCGGCTCCTCCATGGACGCGGTCGAGACGGTGATCCGCAGCTTCGAGGACGATCCCCTGTTCAACGCCGGGCGCGGCGCGGTCTTCACCTCTGAAGGGAAGAACGAGCTTGACTCCGCCGTGATGGATGGAGCCACGCTCAAGGCCGGCGCGGTTGCGGGCGTCACACGCACGCGGCACCCCATCAGCCTGGCGCGCGCCGTGATGGACAAGTCACCTTACGTCATGCTGATCGGGCCGAACGCCGATGCGTTTGCGGCGACGGCTCGCCTGGAGGAGGTGGACCCCAGCTACTTCTTTACCGAGCGGCGCTGGCAAGGGCTGGTCAGGCAATTGAAGAAGGAGGGCAAGCCGATTCCGCCCCGGCCCGCTGGCGCCCCGCCTGCGCCGGCCAATGCCGCTTCCCTCTCAGAGCCACTGCCTGAGACGCCGGGATCACATAACTACGGGACGGTCGGCGTCGTGGCGCTCGATCGAGATGGCCACATCGCGGCGGGCACCTCCACCGGCGGTACGCAGGCCAAGCATCCCGGCCGGGTCGGCGACTCGCCCATCATCGGCGCCGGCACGTACGCCTCAAACGCCTCCTGCGCGGTCTCAGGGACGGGGACCGGCGAGTACTTCATCCGTCTTACGGTGGCTCGCGAGGTCTGCGCGCTGGTGCAGTACCAAAACATGAAGCTGCAGGCGGCGGCCGATCAGGTGATCCATACTCAACTGCAGGCGCTGCATGGAGACGGCGGCGTGATCGCGATCGCCCCGGATGGCCAGATGGCCTGGAGCTTCAACACACCGGGCATGTACCGCGCGCGGATGGCAGAAGGCGGCACTCCGCAGGTTTCCATTTACATGGATGAGCCATAGTGCTCCCCGCATCACCGCCGCGCCGCGCGCAAAGCACAGGGCCCGAACGGCAGCAGGATGTTTGAACTCAGGGCCGCTTGTAGATGACGCCGTCCTTCATCACCAAGCGAACGTCGCGAATCGCCAGAATGTCGTGCGTGGGATCGCCGCCGACGGCGATAATGTCTGCCAGCATGCCGGGCTGCAGTTGCCCCAGCTCTTTATCCATGCGCAGGATGTGAGCATCGGTCGCGGTCGCGGCGGTCAGCGCCTCCACCGGCGTCATGCCATCGCGCACCATCCAGTCGAGCTCGCGCCAGTTCTGACCGTGCGGAAAGACGCCCACGTCGCTCCCGTTGCCGATGGTGACGCCGGCTTTCCGGGCTAATGCGAAGGCATGGGCCGCCTCTTCCATCTGCGGTGTAGGTGGCGTTTTGCCGGGAACATAGTGGTTGAAATATTCACCGTAGGCTTCCACGGCAGTGAGCGTAGGCAGATAGGCGACGTGCCTCTCGGCCATCAGCCGGAAGGTCGCCTCCGAGCCTCCATCACCGTGTTCGACCGTATTCACCCCAGCCAGGATAGCGCGGCGCATGCCCTCATCCGATGCGGCGTGCGCAGCCACCGGACGGCCCGAGCTGTGCGCGGCCGCCACCAGCGTATTCATCTCCTCCTGGGAGAAGGTGGGCTCTGTGGCCCCGTCCGGACCAGTGCGGTAGTCCGCGTAGACCTTGATCCAGTCCGCGCCACGCGCTGCCTGTTCGCGCACCGCCTCCAGCACCTGCGTGTCGCCGCTGGCTTCCTGCGCTCCCTGCGGGAGTTCAAGATCGGGGCGGAAGTTGCGGATGGCGGGGCCATAGGAGCCGGTGGCGACGATAGCCCGCGTCGCGACAAACAGGCGCGGACCCGGAATCATGTGCTCTTCGATCGCACGTTTGATGGAGACATCGGCAAAGCCGGCGCCCTCCGTACCCAGATCCCGCAGCGTGGTGAATCCGGCCATCAGGGTCGCCTCCGCCTGCTTGCCCGCGCGCAGGGTGCGGTAGGGTGCGGGCTCATGCAGCACCTGGTCGTCCCACAACGTCTCGTTGTAAGGGTGGAGCAGGAGATGCGAATGCAGATCCATGAGGCCGGGCAGCAGGGTTGTGCCAGGCAGGTCCACAACTTGCGTGGAGGGTGGCACGTGCACGCTCGCCCTGGGGCCGACTGCGACGATCCGGTTCCCTTCCACCAGCACCGCCCAACCCGGATGCACCGCCGCATCCCCAGCCGTCCACACCTGTGCGGGCTGGAGCAGGAAGGGGTGGGCAGCGTCGGGAGCTTCCGTGGCTTTACTCTGCGCGGCAACGCTCAGTCCGCTTACGGCGGCGAGAACGATCAATCCGAGGCGAAGTCGAAGCTTGAGGTGCATGGCGAATTTGGATCCAGAGGCGGCGGAAGCGGTCACGATCGGGGTTCCCCTCAGTAGTGCAAGTCGAAAGCCAACCTGAACAGAGTAGCGCGGCAGACTCTCCAGAAGATGATGCCTGTCCGGCAAAGTGATGCGCTGATCACACATTTGACGTCACCCTACGTAATAAGCGCATCATCGATGGCATGAGGACCACCCTATCCATCGATGATGATGTGCTGGCCCAGGTGAAGCGTTACGCAGAGAGCCGGTCGATTGGGCCTTGGTCGCGCTGTTTCCGAACTGCTGCGGCGCGAGTTCTCAGAGCCGCTGCGCACACGGATGGTAAACGGGCTGGCAGTCGCTGTCCTGCCGCCGGATTCGCCTCGTGTGACTTCGGAGCTGGTGAAGGCATTGCAGGACGACGAGTAGTGGCGGCATGCCTGCTGGACGCGAACGTGCTTATCGCCTTGCTCTGGCCGCCCCATGCGCACCACGAACTGGCGCAGGGATGGTTTCGGAGAAACGCGAAGCACGGCTGGGCCACTTGTCCTTTCACACAAGCACCTTCGTCAGAATCGTGTCCAATCCTGGTTTCTCCACCGACGCGTTGACACCAACGGAAGCCACATCCCTTCTCTCGTCGAACCTGGGGCTTTCCTCGCATGAATTCTGGGCGGATGACCTGCCCTTCCACGATGCAATCGTGCCTTTGCGCAGTCGCATACACGGGCACCGCCAGATCACCGACGCGTATCTGCTTGGATTGGCGTTGCACAAAAAGGCCAAGTTCGCCACCTTCGACCGGGCGCTCAGTTTACTGCTGCCGGAGGGAAGTATGCACCGCGCATCCATCGTGGAAATCCACTGAGTGCAGGCGGTCCTGCGGACCCTATAGATCTTTTGCCTTGAAGATGAACTCCGGAATGGCCCGGATGATGCCCATGATGGGCCGCCAGAACCACGGAATATAGACGACATCCTTGCGCCTGCGTACCGCATGCAGAATGCCGGTGGCGACCTGCTCCGGCGTCGCGAAGAGCGCGTTCTTCGGAACATGCGCAGTCATCGGTGTGGCAACAAATCCCGGCTTGATGGTGAGCACGTGCACGCCGTAGCGGTCGCATCGATTGCGCACGCCCTGGAGGAAGGTAGTGAGCGCCGCCTTCGATGTGCCATACACGTAGTTGCTCTTGCGGCCACGATCACCGGCGACCGAGGAGATGACCGCCAGCACGCCCGCGCCCCTGGCTTCAAAGTAGTTGGCCAGCCAGGTAATGAGCGAGGCAGGCGAAAGAAAGTTGGTCAGCAGGATGCTTTCCGCGACGACGAAGCTCTGCTCGGCCTGTGGCTGATCCCCGAGCACGCCATGCGCCAGCAGCGCCATGTCGATTGCGCCGAGCCGATCGACGGCGGAGGTCAGCATCTGCGCGTGCGCGGTAGTCTCATCCAGATCCATGACCACCATATCCACCTGGCCTGCGCCCCGCACCAGCAGGTCCTGCGCAACCGAGAGCAGCTTGCCCTTGGAGCGGGCCACCAGAAAGAAGTGGGTGCTGGGCCGTGCGAGTTGGCGCATGACAGCCATGGCGATCGAAGATGTGGCCCCCAGGACCAGCACGCGCGAAGGGGGCTGGTTGGCGTACGCGTGGGCTCGGCTTGCAGGATTAGGCACCGGCCGTAACTCTTTCCCAAAAGGCGGAGGAGAAGGCCGGATCGATGTATCGGGCGAAGTCCTGCCACTGCGGATAGAACTGCTGGAAGTGCCGAGGCGTCATGCGCGCATCCTTCGCCGGATACATCTTGCCGCCGTACTCGGCGGTGATATCCGCCAGTCGTTCGCAAAGATCGAAGGCGATCTCGCCGCGCACCGGGAAATCGAGCGCCAGCGTAATGCCCGGCGCGGGGAACGACATCAGCCCGGGCGAGTCGATGTCGCCGAAGACCTTGATGACCGCGAGGAAGGAGGCAAGACCCGACGCCGTGATGGCCTTGAGTACCTGAATGATTCCCTGCTGGAAATCTCCACTCTCCCACGGCAACACGCATTGGAACTGCAGCAGGCCGTCTTTGCCGTACATGCGGTTCCAATGGTGGATGGAATCCAGCGGATAGAAGAACGGTTCGTAGTCCACCAGGGCGCTCTTGTGCTTGCCGAACTGCCTGTTGTAGTAGAGCGTATTGAACGCGCCGATCGTCCTCTTGTTGAGCACGAAAGGCGGCAGATCCACCGGCATGTTGAGCTTTGGCTTGCCGGAAGGCGCCAGCGCGTCGGCGCTCTCCGCGTGGTCGCCCTGCATGAAGATGCCGCGCGCGAAGTTCTTGCCGGTGGAGACGCAATCGATCCAGGCCATGGTGTACTCGACGTGCGTGCTCGCCTGGGAGAGCGCGACAAACTCCTCGATGCCGACGAACTTGGTGCCTTTGTATTTGATTCTGCGCGACACGATGGGACGTAGCTGCACCTCCGCCCAGGTGATGAGACCGGTGAGACCAAGGCCGCCAATGGAGGCACGGTACCACTGCACGTTGTCGCGGGGCGAGCATTCAAAGCGCTCTCCGCCCGAACGCACGAGCTCAAAGCGCGGCACGTGCCGGCCAAAGGTTCCGGCGACGTGATGATTTTTACCGTGAATGTCGTTGGCGATCGCGCCACCCACGGTTACATATTTGGTGCCCGGGCTAACCGGCAGAAACCAGCCGCGCGGCACGCCGAAGTCCAGGATCTCGGCCAGGGTCACGCCGGCTTCGCAGCGCAGCAGCCCAATCTCGGAATTGAAGGCGATAAAGCGGTCAAGTCCGCGGGCGGCCAGCAGCGTTCCGTTGTCCAGCAGACACGAGTCGCCATAGCTGCGCCCCATGCCAACCGGGAGGACGCGCGTCCGCGCCGGCTCCGGCAACGGATAGTCGCTGGTCCAGAAGAGCGGGACGACATCGGCCTGGAGCTTGGGATAGCGGCCCCATGATGTGAAGGCGTTGGACGTAAAGGATGGAGGGGCAGGTTTCGCCGCTTGGAATGGCATGGTGAGTTCGCTCTCTAGGGTATCAGTGAAAACTGAAGAGACATGCACGCATCCGTCAGATCGCGCTGAGCATGGCAATAGCTACCGCGGCAACACCCATCAGCAGGCTCATGCGATCGGTCAGCGCAAAGACCACGGGATCTTCATCGAGCTCACCACGCGAGGCCAGCAGCCACACCCGGCAGAGCCACAGAATCATCAGCGGCGTAATCAGCCACATGCGCTCCGGGTGACGGTAGAGTCCCCGCACCTCCGGCTGCCCGATGTAGACGGCGAAGACGACAATCGATGCGAAAGCGCTGGAGGTGCCAAACGAACGCACCTGTTCGATGTCGTTGAGCAGGTAGCCGCGTCCATTGGTAATGGCTGCGCCAGCCGCGCGTACGTTCTGCAGCTCACTGAAGCGCTTGACCATGGCGAGGGACAAAAAGATGAAGATCGAAAATGCGGCCAGCCAGGGCGAGATATAGGTTCCGGTGGCCGAGGCCCCCGAGAGCATCCGCAGTGTATAGAGGGCCGAGAGCACCACCACATCCAGGATGACCACCCGCTTGAGCGCGAGCGAGTAAGCGAGCGTGGTGATGAGATAAAGCCCAAGCCAGCCGGCGAAGGCCGCGGGCAGGAAATGCGTGCCGGAGAACGCGAGCAGCAGGAAGAGAGCCGAGATGCCGAGGCCGGCCGCAGCCGAAAGATTCCCGGAGGCGAAGGCGCGCTTGCGCTTCTTCGGGTGCAGACGATCGGCCTCGATATCCAGCAGGTCGTTGACGATATAGGTAGCGGAGGCGCAGAGACTGAAGCAGAAAAAGGCGATGAACGCCGCCAGAAAGGTGGCTGCGTTCAGACGGTGTGCCAGCAGCATGGGAAGGAAGATCAATACGTTCTTCGCCCACTGATGAACACGAATGGCTTTGATGAACACCCGCAGCGGCTTACTTTTATCCGTGAAGCTTCGCTGGACCTGCAATTTGCGCATCCTGAGCAGCAGACGCAGCCACAAATCAGGGTTCGCGACCATGGGCGATGTGGCCGCCTGCAGCAGCGGCACGTCCGGCCGCGCGTTGCCGATGTAATCGAAATCGTCACCGAACCGGCTGCGGAAACCGGCAAGTTTATTATTGCCCGTGAGATTGGTCGTGCCGTCGCTCGAAAATACGTCCTCGAAGATACCGAGATGGCCGGCGATGCGATGGGCCAGAACCGAATCCGCGCCGGTCGCCAGGTAGAGCCGGCGGCCCTCGCCGTGCTCGGCCATCAAGTACTCAAGCAGCGTGCGGTTGTAGGGCAGATGTTCCACATTGAGCGAGATTCGGGCCGTGACCTCTCGCTTCAGGTTGGCCTTCCCGCGTAGCGCCCACAACGGCGTCTGCAGGAACTCGAGCGGGCGCGACCGGGCCAGCAGCAAAAGCGAATCGACCAGTGTGTCGGACTTGACCAGCGTGCCGTCGAGATCCACACAGAGGGGTCGCCCAAGTTCCAGAGACGCAGGGCTTTGCATAGAGAGTCTGCACCGTCGGTACGACTGTTTGCTGCCACGGAACGCTCGTCAAACTCGACATGGAGACGTTCCCGAAAGACCGCTCTATGGAAGCCGGCGGTCAAGAAAATGAGACTTTGAGGCTGTCTACTTTGTCTATCAAGATATCAAACGTAACTGCTCAGAGCGGGTCCGTTTTAGCTCGTGATCCTTTATGCACACGGCGACCGGGTGGATGAGGCCCGGCAGCGGCATACGCGCCAGGCGGTGGATCAGATAAGAATAGAAGAGGTAGACAGGAGCATCTCCATGAAGCATTTCGGTTTCACAGCCTTTCTTCTGCTTGGATCACTCAGCGCCCTCGGGGGCGCGAGCGTGGCATACGCGTCGCAGCCGGCGGCCGACAGCGGGGTATCGGTGATCGTCACCGTCTATCCCAAATCCGGTGAGTTGGCGACGACAGTGCCGGTCGGCGCGGTGCAGGCCAAGGTGGGAGGAAAGACGTCGGAGATTACCGATTGGCATCCCTTTCGCGGCACCAAGACCGATCTTCAGCTACTGCTGCTGATCGATGACTCGGCGCGCAGCAGCCTGGGACAACACATCGGGGAGCTGCGGCAGTTTCTGCTGAATCAACCCCCAACCACTGAAGTGGCCGTCGCCTATATGCAGAATTCCGGAGCCAGACTCACGACGCCCTTCACCGCCGATCACAAGGCCGCGGCCGACACACTCCGCCTGCCGCTTTCTGTGCCGGGCGGCAACGGCAGCCCCTATTTTGTGCTCTCCGACGTGGTCAAGAAGTGGCAGAAGCCGGAAGGCGTGCGCCGCGAGGTGGTCATGATCAGCGACGGCATCGATCGTTACTCCGGCCTGCGCTTTGACCCCTCCAATCCGTATGTCCGGAAAACCACCACGGATTGCCTGGTCGCCGGCGTAGTTGTGTATTCGATCTACTTTCACGATGCCGGTCTCGCCGGCCGCACCTTCGCGGGCACGGACAGCGGACAGAACTACCTGCTGCAGATGACCCAGGCGACCGGTGGGCAGACCTTCTACCAGGGCTTCAGCAATCCGGTGAACTTCACTCCTTTCCTGAACGAGATCGATAAGCGGCTGGGAAATCAATATGAGTTGGGGTTGCAGCCGCCGATGGAGCGCAAGGGCCTGGAAAACCTGAAGGTACAGGTGAGCGCGCCCAATACGAAGGTGGAAGCTCCTCAACAGATCTTCCTGAACAACGGAAAGTAAACCCTGCCGTCATGCAATCCGCGGGTTCGCGGGTGCAGAATAGGAAGGAGACATGTGTGACGACGCGCTTGGCGCCTCGAGCGCCTTCGCGCCAGAGACTGTAGTCCTGTACCGAGTGCTCAACCTGCCGCAGGTTCAAGGTTGAAGGGAGTTTAGAAACTGAAGAGGCAATTCCGCTCCGCTTTTCTGGTGTGCGCCACGCTGCTGTGCGGCGCGGCGCGTTTGGTTTATGCAGACACGGCGCCGTTTGACCTGGCTGGCCCCAAGCTGGACATGCGGGTTACGCGCAAAGGCAAGACGCTGCCCGCGGCCGAGGTGCCCAATCTGCAGCCCGGCGATCGCGTCTGGGTGCATCCCGACTTCCCCACCACGCAGTCTGCCCATTACCTGCTGGTGATCGCGTTCCTGCGCGGCGCTACCAATCCGCCGCCGGAGAAATGGTTCCTGCACGCTGAGACCTGGACCAAGAAGGTGAGCGAGGAAGGCCTCGTCTTCACCGGACCCTCGGATGCGGAGCAGACCCTGCTGTTCCTGGCGCCGGAGACCGGCGGCGGCTTCAAAACATTGCGCGATGCAGTGCGAGGCCGGCCCGGCGCCTTCGTCCGTTCGTCGCAGGACCTGAACCAGGCGAGCCTGGATCGCTCCCGTGTGCAAACCTATCTCGCCGCGGTACGGAAGACCTCCGACACCGATCCGGCGGAGCTGCAACAAACCTCCACTCTGCTGGCGCGCAGCCTGAATATGAAGGTAAAGGAGGACTGCTTCAACAAGCCGAGCTCCGAACAGGAACAGTGCCTGACCCAGAACAGCGACCAACTGGTGTTGAACGACGGGCATAGCCAGTCCATGGTTTCCACCTTGACGAATGGAGCCGGCTCCGACCTGGTGACCCAGCTCTCGGCCACACCGACGGCTGGCGCGGGCTACTACAGCGCGTACGTGGGAGCGGTGGTCGATCTGGCCAAGCTGCTCGAGAGCTTTCACACGGCGGAGTACCAGTACATTCCGGCGCTCACCGTTCCCCGGCAGGACTCGCTCGATCTGAAGCTGAACAATCCGCCCTCGTTTCACAAGCCGCAATCCGTGATCGTGGTGGCATTGCCCGCGATCGAAGCGGCCCAGTTGCCGCCGTTGCGCGCGGTCGACCCGAAGGAGCTTTCTTGCCTGCACGGAAGCAGTTTTGTGCTGCCGGTGGAGGGCGCGCCGCTGGTCTTCTCAAGCTCCCTGGCGCACAATCTGGCACTCCACATTCAGGGACCGTCGGGCAAAGGCATCGACCTGCCGCTGCATGCGGACGCGTCGAAGGGCGGTCTGGTAACGGATGCGAGCGATATCCCCGCGGCCGGTCTTCCTGCGCGGGTAAGCGGCAGAGTGCGCGGCCAGTGGGGCTTTGAACCACTCGATGGCCCCTCGTTTACGCTGGTTGTGCCGCATCCGACGAATTGGATTGTTCCGCCTGCCGACACGAACTCGCTCATCGTCGGTCGAGACGACGACCTGCACTTGCAGGGAGATGCGGCGCAGTGCGTCGCCTCCGTTGCCATCCGCGACGCCAATGGGACCCAGAGCAAAGCAGTATTCAAGGTCGTGAAGCCGGATGAGATCGAGATCAAGGTTCCGCTCACCAACATGTCTGCCGGCAATCTCTCGTTGCTGGTGCAGCAAGTGGGGATGCAGAAGCCGGACGAGGTGGTGCTGCATACCTACGCCCAGGCAGGCCACCTGGACGACCTTAGCTTCCATGCCGGCGACAGCGCCGGAACCCTGACCGGGACCCGTTTGGACGAAGTGGCCGGGCTCGATCTAAACGGTGTGCACTTCACGCCCGGCGAGCTTTCACATGCTGACGACAAAGATGCATTGAAGCTGAACGCCGCAGACCCAAGCTCCGCGAAGGCGCTCACCGTAACTGCGAAGACGAGCGCCCGCGTGACGCTGAAGGATGGCCGCATCCTGACCTTGCCCGCCAGCGTGCAAACAGCACGGCCGCAGATTTCGTTGATGAGCAAGAGCGTGGAGGCAGATGCGGCACTGGCCAGCAGCAATGTGCATCTGGCGAGTCCGGACGAGCTTCCGATGGGCGGCAGGGTCTCGTTCTTTCTCAAGACCATCGTGCCTGCGAGCTTTCCACGCACCGAGAAAATCGAGGTCGCCGCTGCGGACGGTTCGTTCCACACGCTCATGGATCTGAATGACGGCAGCCTGCTGCTGCAGGATGCAACTACCATGCTGGGCACGCTGGACCTGCTTAAGCGCTTCGGCCCTTCGGCGTTCGGGGCGCTCCAGCTTCGCGCTGTGGATGCAACCGGAGCCAGGAGCGACTGGCAGCCCTTGGGGACGCTGGTACGGCTGCCAGTGCTAAGCTCCGTCCATTGCCCCAAGGCTTCCCGGCCCTCGACGGCTACGCCCGCAGCTCCCGCAGCCCCGGACGACTCGCCGGCGGCCACTAGTGAAAAGGGCTCGAGTGCGTCCAGCCCCTCGGCTGCTTCGGCGCAAGCCGGCGCGGCTGCTTCAGCGCAACCCGGCGGAGCAGGTGCGGCGTCAGTTGCAGCGCCCAAGGCGGCTGGCGAAACGCCAACGACGGATCCGGACGCACAATGCACGCTCACCGGTTCCAGCCTCTTCCTCATCGATTCGGTAGGCTCCGACGCGCAGTTCGCGCATAGCATCTCCGTACCGGATGGCTTCAACGGAACCACGCTCTCAGTTCCCCGGCCTCTCAATGGACAGCTCTTCTTTCGCCTTCGCGACGACGCATCGGTGGCGAATACCTTCACCGTGCCCGCGGGCAGCATGCAATCCTCGGCTCACAGCGGCGACCTTCCCGCGGGCAGCCGGCGCGTGGCACGCACGCAGCCGCATGACGCATCCACGCCGGACGAGGACACTCGCTGAGCTCACCATTGACCATGCGCCGAACGTGGGAACAACAGAGCAAAGCGACAACGGCCGGATAGACGGCAACTGAGTAGAGTTGGGGTTCCCATGCCTACATCCGTCAAAACGCCAGTTCAGACAGCCGGGAAGGCCCACATCCGAAAAACCCAGCCCCGGAAGACGCAGAGATATCCCCGGATGCGGGGTGTGCCGTGGAATGGTCTACACAGAGAGGCGAAGGAACGCTTTGGGATCGATCGCTTTCGCCCCGGTCAGCGCGAAGTACTGGAAGCGATCTTCTGCGGACACAGCGTCGTGGCGCTGATGCCGACCGGCTCAGGCAAATCTCTGTGTTACCAGCTTCCCTCTATTTTTCTGCCGAATCCTGTGGTTGTGGTCTCGCCCTTGATTGCACTCATGCGAGATCAGCGAGAGAAGGCAGAAGACGCCAGGATCGCTGTCGAGAAGGTAGATTCGACCCTCACTCAGGCGGAGTCCGGCGAGGCGAAGGAAGCGATCGAATCGGGTGTCTCCCAGCTCATCTACGTCACTCCGGAGCGGCTGGAGAACACCGACTTCCTTGACATGCTGGCAGAGCGGAGCGTGAGCCTGCTCGCGGTGGACGAAGCACACTGCGTCTCGCAATGGGGACACGATTTTCGTCCTGCCTACCTGAACCTGCGCTACGCGCGCGAGCGCATGGGAAATCCTCCGGTCATCGCTTTGACAGCGACTGCCACCGAAGCGGTTCTTGAAGACATCCGCAAGAACCTCGGCATTGAAGACGCGGTGGTGATCAATACCGGCACCGAGCGGAGCAACCTGCAGCTCTCAGTGTGTATGGCGGCGAACAACGACACCAAGCGCGCGTCGCTGCTCAGGCTGCTGCAGCAAGAGGACGGCACCGGTATTGTGTATACGGCGAGCGTCCATAGCGCAAATGAGTTGGAGGAGTGGTTTACGGAAAACGGCATCTCCGCCGGCAAGTACCACGGCAGGCTCAAGCACAGCGAGCGCGAGGGGGCGCAACGGAAGTTCATGCAGAGCGAGTACAAGGTGCTGTTTGCCACCAAAGCCTTCGGTCTCGGCATCGACAAGCCGGATATCCGCTTCGTCTATCATTACGAATTTCCCGACTCGCTCGAAAGCTACTATCAGGAGGCAGGACGCGCCGGACGCGATGGCCGGCCGGCACGCGCAGTGCTGCTCTACCGGCTGGAAGATCGCCGCATTCAGCGCTTCTTTCTCGTGAGCCGTTATCCCAGACTCGAAGAGTGCCGGCGCGTGTTGGAAGTTATGGGCGAGGCGGCCGACGTAGCGGAGGTTGCAGAGCGCTCCAGGCTCCCGCGGCGCCGCACCCAGGTGATTCTCCACCTGCTGCGGGAGTCCGGCCTCATTCGGCGTTCCCGGCGCGGGTACACGCTCAGGGCGAAGCCCGTCGGTGACGAGGAGCTGGGACTGGCGCACGCCACGTTTGAGGAACTGGGCAAGCAGGACCGCAGCCGCCTGGACGAGATGATGCACTATGCCGAATCAGGCAAATGCCGCAAGCAGATCCTGCGGGCTTACTTCGGCGAGGACGAAGGCGAGCCTTGCGGCGCTTGCGACAACTGCACCCGCGTAGTGGAGGAGAAGGTGGTGCCCATCCATGCGTCCCAACCGGTCACGGAAGTACAAACGCTTACCGGCACCATCGTGACCACCGCGCCCGAGACGCTGCCGCAGAAGGAGAGAGCATCGCGCTTCAAGCCCGGCGATCTCGTCCGGCACCCGCGCTTCGGCAGCGGCACGGTGCTGGACGCGGACGGACACGATCTGATGGTCCGCTTCGACGCCGGCAAGACCCGCAAGATCCGTTCGACGTACGTGCGGCCGCTTCCCAAGAGCGCCTGATCATCCCCCCACTGATCCGGGTGAACCATCCTGAGCGGCTGCATCGCGAAGAGTGGGAGACCACGGAACTGTCAAAAGCCGGGAGGCCGCTCACCCGCCACCCCGGAAGCGCGTTCCAGCGCAATGCCGGCGCGCCCCAACGTGCCCTCGTCAAACAGCCTCCCGATCAGCGTGACTCCGTGCGGCACGCGGCGTGGTGGCGAGAACCTGGGCAGCGGCCTCTTCGGATCCGGCGCCCAATCGGAGCGTGCTTGCGAGACTTCCACGAAGCCGGTGCGCAAGGTGAGCGACGGATGCCCGGTAAAGTTAGTGATGGTCAGCATCTCGTCGCGCAGCGAAGGCACCAGCAGCAGGTCCGCGTGGGTGAATATCCGAGCCATCTCACCGGCGACCTTGCGCCGAAAGCGATCGGTCTGCACAAAGTCCACCGCTGAAAGAAAGCGCGCCTGGCGAAAGAGATTGGGCCACGCATCCGGAACCTGCATGGTGAGCTTGTCTACCCCATGGGACAGCGTCAGATCCTCAAAGGCGGCTGCGGCTTCGGAGAAGAGGATCAGGTTAAGCGAATCGTAGGGCCAGTCAGGAATTGACAGCGCCACCGGCTGCATGCCGAGCTTCCTGACAGATTCAAGCGCAGCACGATCCACGTCAGTGGCGGGGCTTTCCTTCATCCATCCGGGAAAATACCCGACCCGCAGCCCCCGTACCGATGCGCCCGCATCGAAGTTCAGCTTGCTTGGCACACTCGCTGGATCGCCGGCATCCGGGCCGGAGATGGCCTTGAGCACCAGCATGGTGTCCTCCACGCTGCGGGCCATGGGCCCGAGCTTGTCGAGCGACCAGCAGAGCGTCATGGCGCCGGTGCGCGGCACACGGCCATAGGTCGGCCGCAGTCCCTCCACCCCGCAGCGCATGCTCGGGCTCACGATGCTGCCGCCTGTCTCGCTGCCGATGGCGAAGCCGACCAGCCCCGCAGCCGTCGCGGCACCGGGCCCGGCACTCGATCCGGAGGATCCCTCTTCCAGCAGCCAGGGATTCATCGTCTGGCCGCCGAACCAGATGTCATTGAGCGCCAGCGCTCCCATGCTCAGCTTGGCGACCAGCACCGCACCCGCGTCATCAAGACGCTTCACCACAGCGGCATCTGTCGTCGGGATGCGGTTCTTGAATGGCTCCGCGCCATAGGTGGTGGGGATGCCGGCGGTGTCGAGAAGATCCTTCGCGCCCCACGGAATACCGTGCAGCGCTCCCCGGTACCTGCCTGCGGCAATCTCCGCGTCCGCCTTCTTCGCTTGCTCAAGCGCGCGGTCGCGCGTCAGAGTGATGACGCAGCGCAACTTTGGATTGAATCGCTCCAGCCGGTCGAGGTACAGGTGCGTGAGCCGCTCGGAGCTGAGCTTCCGGCCTTGAATCCAGCGCGAGAGCTCTGTCAGCGGAGCGAAGGCAATATCCCCCTCGTTTGAGGGCAGCGGCTCGGGTTCGAGCTTGCTGCGGATGAAGAGATCGCGTTTGGGGCCGGCCGTTTCGCCGTTTGGCACTGCGTCCACGTGCGACCAGGGAGCGAGCGTCGGCTCCAGCGCCACCTTGCGCGGTCCGGTGCGGCGCTCATACAGAGGGGCCATCGCGCTGCGCCAGCTCCCTGCAGCCTCGGCGCGATCACTCTTGCTCAGCTCGACTTCGACCAGCTTTTCCGCTTCGATGAATGTGGCCGAGGATACTTCCGGGCCGACCGCCGGTGCGGTGGCGAAAGCCGAAGGCTCTCCGGGCGGCGGAGTGGCCGACGGCCCATGCGATACCTCCGCTGCCTTCTTATCGGCTGGCGTTTGATTGCCGCCGCGGCACCCCACCGCTGCCCCTAGCAGCCCAAGAGACGTCTGAGTCAGGAAGAGCCTACGCGATTTCGCCATGTCACCCCCGACGCACATTGTAGGCGAGCGGGGCCGGGGCGGCACCGCCGCCGATCCGCTCGCGCGCTTCAGAACCGTTCATTGGCAGGCGTGGTCGGCAGAAAGGAGGTTATCGTCCGGATTTGTTTCCTGCCGGAGGAGCATCTTTCACCAGACGAAATCCAAGATGGTTGGTGCCCGTACTCGGCTCGCCTTTACCTCGGCCGCCCGGCATGTAGCGGGAGCAATATTGGTCGGTGCACAAAAATGACCCGCCGCGATGAACTCTCTTGGGGACGCCTGGTTCAGCGGGATCGTAGCTGTCTGCGGGACCTTTGGGATTCACGGCAACGGTGCCGCCGCTGGCCAGCGTTGCATAGTAGTCGGCACGGTACCAGTCGGAGGTCCACTCCCACACATTTCCGGACATGTCATAGAGGCCATATCCGTTCGCGGGAAACGAACCCACCGGCGCTGTGCCAACGTAGCCGTCTTCCGCTGTATTCCTGTCTGGGAAGTGGCCTTGAAAGGTATTCGCCATGGACTTGCCGCCGGGTTTGAACTGATCACCCCAGGCATACGGCTTGCGATCCAGGCCACCGCGCTCCGCATATTCGAACTCCGCCTCGGTGGGCAGGCGCTTCCCTGCCCAGCGGGCATACGCGAGCGCGTCTTCGTATGCGATATGGACGACAGGGTGCTTCTCCCGTCCGTGAATGCTACTGTCCGGACCCTCCGGGTGCCTCCAGTCTGCGCCCGGCACATAAGTCCACCACTGCATCTGGTTGTTTAAGGCCACCGGGTGATCGGGCGCAGTAAACACGACTGAACCCGCGACCAGCATCTCCGGAGAAGCACCGGGAAAGTCCTCTGCTCGCGGCTTACGTTCTGCGACAGTGACGTAATGCGTAGCCGCTATGAAGCGGGCAAACTGTTCGTTCGTAACCGTGGTCTTGTCGATCCAGAAGCCGCTTAGCCGGACGCGATGCCACGGCCGGGCGTCGGGAAAATTCGGTGCATCGCTGCCCATCCAGAACTCCCCACCGGCAATCCAGACCATGCCCGCGGGCGGGCCGGGAACAACGGATGGATGCGGCGCGGTCCTGGCCCATCCGGCACAGGGCAGCATCCCGCATGAGCAAACCACAACAGCGATCAGTCGGCAAAGACGAACAGGCAGCCTGCTCTTCCTCCAGCAGAGTATTTGAGCATTCACTCGATACGGACCCTCCACTCTCCGAGACAACTCTGGGCAGAGGCGCACGGCGATGTAGCCGGCACGCCGCTGCCCATTACACTCGCTATTTCTTCAGACAGTTCGATCCGTAGTGAGCCTGAATCACCGCCAGATCGTTCGCATTTGTCAACCCGTCGTGGTTGAAGTCATACCAACTGGAGAGCCCATTGTGAATGGTGAAGTAGAAGTAGTTCAAGAGATCCTGCGCGTTCACCACCTTGTCGGAATTTCCGTCGCCGGGACATGGTGGCTCTGAAGTGAGCGTCGCGTTCATTACGTTCTGCAGCGCATTGTAATTCTTGAGCTCCGTGGCGTTCAGGCCGTGCGGACATCCCTCCGTCGAGCTGCATAGATCATCGGCCGCTTTATCGATCTTCGGAATCAGCGGCTTCTCGTTGATTTGATAGAACTCAGTGATGGTTTGGTCGGGAGCGTTCGGCGCGGAACAATCCGGCACCGTCTTGCGCACCAGCTTGAAATCGTCATTGCGGGTGGCTACCTGCGTATCGGGGACGAACTGCAGTCCGTTCGGATAAACGTTGGCATTCTTCACCGCGCAGCAGGAGGGATACTGCGAAGAACCACCGGGTCCATACCAAACGCCACCCTCGAAGTTGCAGAGAGGCTTGCTGTCGAAGAGCTGGACACATGTTGGAGGATCGGTGAGCGTAACGACGCAGGGAGGCGGCGGCGTATCGTTGAGGTGGACGTTTCCGGCGGTCTGGGTGAAGTTCGTCTGCCGGATACTGGGATGATTCACCTGGGTGAGGTACGGCAACATGGACTGGGAGTCCACGATGTGGGACTTCGGCACGGCCTGATGCACATCGATGCCGGCAATCTCTCCGAAGAGTTCGAACAGGTCCGCAATATTGACCATGTCGTTCACTTGACGGCCGGGGGAGACAACCAGTGGCCCGGACACAATGAGTGGCACCCAGACTCCCGTCTGGTACACATAGCCCTTGGCCCGCCCCGCGTCGAACGGCACCTTTACGCCCGGAGCAAATGTGCCGTTATCCCCAACCAGGACGACCATGGTGTTGGTCTTCTCCGGCTGATAGTCCAGCTTGCCGTTAGCGCCTATGGAGGCCAGGCCGGTCTTGACCAGCAGCCGCCCAATCTCGGTGTCCATGGCCTCGATCATCTGATTGCTGATGATCCGTGTGGCGATCTCGTTCTTCTTCGTGTTCCCGGTGCATGAAAAACCGTATGAGTCCGGCGTAGCTCCAGGCAGCAGAGACCGCGGCGGTTGCTGATACGGTGTGTGGGCGTTGCCGAAGCTGACCGTAGCCATCCAGGTCTTGTTCCTGGAGTTCTCCATATTGATCCACTGCTCCGCCGCTCCCACGGTCGCATCGGAGACATACCCGCGGGTCCGAGGATCGGTCAGCTTCAACACCTCCACCGTGCCATCGGGATGATTGATGACCCGGTTCCAGACGTAGTACGCATTGTCGTTGGTGAACAGCAGCGGTGACTTCAGCGGAGCGTCACAGCGCTTATTGGGAACGAAGATGCCACCGGACTCCAGGCAGCTAAGACCGGGGACGGGGTGTTGAGCGCTCTTCGCGATCACCGTGCAGGTATTGTCCGGCTGATGGCAGGCTCCGACGTCGGCGCCTCCGGTGAAACGCGCATTGGGGACGAAGCCGCAGGTATAAGGGCTGGTGCTGGCGTCAAACTGACCACCGAGCGTCGTGTCAATGGGGTGCGGCGCCCCTTCGAGGAACCCGTCGAAGTAGTCCCACCCCAGCACGTGAGGGTTTGCATCGCCATATGGATTGTTAGCCGGACCCGCCAGGTGGAATTTGCCAAACAGTGCATTCTGATAATTCCGCTTCTTCAACAGCTTGGGTGTGGTTGCTTCAAACGGAGACACCTGGGAGTTCGCCAGATCGTCGGAGAGGATAGCGTTATTAACATTGGTGCGCAGCGGATAGCGCCCTTCGAAGAAAATGGCGCGGCTGGGCGAGCATTCCGGCATGGACCACACGTTTCTGAAGCGCACGCCGCCGCGCGCAAGCGCATTGATGTTCGGCGTGAGCGGGGGCGTGCCTCCGCCGTAGCCGAAGATCTGCATCTGGTCTATACCGACATCGTCCATGATGATGAACAGGATATTCGGACGATGAGCCTGGCCCTGCGGGGAAGCGCTACTCTGTTGTGCGCTGGCCTGTACGGCGTTGGTCGCCACCTGCGTGTTGCTGCCATTCTGGGCGGCATGCGCCTGCCAAAGAGACGCCACTGTCAGCAAAACGATCGTCCCCAAATGTTTGGACAGATATGTCATGTTCTTTCTCCGCGTTGCACCCTGCAATAGGCCGGTCTGGGGGAGAGAAGGCGGCCTGCGTCACAAGCATCACCTGTGGCCAATGGCACGCCGTACCTGATCACGATAGGTGAGCAGATCACGACAGAGCTGGACTCCGGCACTCAGGAATGTTCAAGCGCTGACAGTTTGTGGGCTATCGTCGCATGGCTCAAGCCCCTTGAGCCGGGATGAACGCTATGGCACGCTGTCAGCATCTGTCTTGGGCCCGTGTCAGGAATTGCTTGCGCAGGCGTCGCTCGGGCGCAAACCCAATCGATTCGCTGACGCACGAACTATGCTCGCGCCGCTGAGCCAATGTCAATACGGTTGATCGAAAGCGCCTCGATTTTCATCGAAGCCTTCACTGCGTCAATCGTGTGACAACGAAAATCGGCCACGCAGAGCGACCGCGCGGATTGGCCATGCGGATTGGCCATGCGGATTGGCCATGCCGGCGGCCGCTTCTCGCCCTGCGTGGTGTTGGCCTGTAGAGTGGCCGCTCGTGATTTCCCGCTCCCTCTACTGACCTAAAGCGTAGATGGAGACGGGGCAATCCGTGTAGCGGGTGCCGCTACTCCAGTTGGAAGGGAGCGTGATGAGATTGCCTTGCGCGCTCGCCTCACTGGTACAGCCGGACGGATGGTCCCGGAAGTGGAGCACACCCTTACCCGAGCCGAGAATCGCGATCCAATAGTGCGTTCCCGCGCTGATAGACTGCGACGGGAAGTTCAGCGTATTCCAAGCGCCGGCTTTCGGTGACGATGTGGCTACCTGCCCGAGGAGCGTGCCAGGGTGACCATTCGCGTCCGCGTAAATCCCCACCGCAACCAGTGCCGCAGTCGAGTTCGTGTCCAAATAGAAGACGATGGAACCCGTGATCCCCGAAGTAGCCGCTGTCGCCTGGAAGGCCTCCGCGCTTCCGCTGCTGTTGGAATCGTGTTCTGATTCGACCGTCTTGTCCCCGAGCAGCAGAGTACCCGTAGACATCGGAGAGACGATGAGACTGACCGTGACGGTCTGCGGTGACTGCAACGCCCCGGAGGCGGTCACCGTGATGTGACCGGTGTAGCTTCCGGCCGTGAGTGCGGACACGCCAACCGCCACCGAGGCGGGAGCAGTTCCATTGAGCGGCGTAACCGTAAGCCAAGTTGCGTCGCTCTGCGCGGCAAAGCTCAGCGTGCCGGTGCCGGTATTGGTAATCGAGACTGATTGCCCAGGCGGCACCGTGCCACCCTGCACTTCGGAGAAGTTCAACGTATTAGTGGAAAGACTAAGTACCGGGCTTGGCGGCGGCGGGGCAGTCACGGTCAGGTTCACCGTGACCGTCTGGGGAGACTGCGATGCCCCAGCGGCCGTAACCGTGATATGCCCCGTGTAGCTTCCTGTTGCAAGCGCGGATACCGCGACTGTCAGCGCTGCAGGAGCAGAGCCGCTGGCCGGCGTGACGGAGAGCCAGGTTGCGTCACTCTGCGCGGTGAAGCTCAGCGCGCCGGTGCCCGTATTCGTAACAGAAACGGATTGTGAGGACGCGACCGGCCCCCCTTGCGCCTCGGTGAAGTTGAGCGTTTGTGGCGAGACACCGAGGATTGGGTTCGGTGGCGGAGCGCCGTTCAGCCAGAAAGCGGAGATCTTGCCGGAAGTGGCTCCATTGGGCGCCCAACTGCCGTAGTAGACCGAACCGTTGGCCACGATTGGAGCGGCAAAGGTTGAGCCATACGACGGGCTCTGCCAAAGAGCTGTGCCGTTGGTGGCGTCGTACGCATGCACGACGCCGTCTATACCCACGCCGATCAGGGCAACGCCATTCGCAATCGTGACGGTCGAGTTCGGCGCATCGCTTGAACCCAATGGGTGACTCCATGCCGGTGTCAGGGTGCAGCTCGAGGTAACGTTCAATGCGACCACACCGCCCGCCACCCCATTTGCGCCCCCACCGGCAGTGCCGATGAACACCATGTTGCCTTGTGGCCAGTAGGACGCCGTACCTCCTGCACCGCCACTCCCCAGAGAGTCGTTCGGAGTATTGATCGGCAAAATCTGCAAAGGCTGTCCGCTGGAAATCAGATCGGCGGTCCGGAACAGATATAGATTCCCGTTCTTCTTCCCTGCTACCGTGAGTTGAGGACACGCCGGCGGTTGGAAGACGAGCGGCGTAGAGGCGAAGTCCAGATCGCAAGGCTGCCCGCTGCAGGGATAGGTCGGCGGGTCTGTGGGAGCGTTCGAGCCGAGTACGTTGAGGTTGGCGTCTAACGCGATGATGTGGTTCGCGTACCCTGAATCACCGCTCTTGTTGTCCGCCGCCGCCGCCGCGTACACATTTCCATTGGCAACATCGACAGAGACACCACCGTATCCCCAGATGCCGCCGCCCGCGGCATTCCCGGCGCCGGGGATCACCGCAGCAGTGGTGACAAGAACCGGAGTGCTGCCTGAGACGTCGACCTTGTAGACCGCGCCCGCGTACGGCGGGTCGTCACATCCGTCGCTGCCCGTCGCAACATAGACGTACTTGTCATTTTGATTCAGGCCGCCCCACACATCATTGGTTCCGGGATTGGCAACCAGCCCCAGGATCTGTCCGATGATGCTGCCATCGATTAGCGAAACGCTGACAAAATTTCCGCCGCTCGACACCGCATAAACCCGTAGACGGCTGCGATCGATCACCGGCGACCCCGTCACCCCAAAGCCCTTGGAGAACACACAGTTGGAGGATTGGCTGCTGCCCAGGTTGCGTTTCCATAGGACAGAGCCATTCGTCGCGTCAAGCGCGTAGATGCTGTTTCCGGCGGTAGCCGCCACAACGATGTCGTGGTTCTGGCTGCCGATGGGTATGCCTCCCACAAAAAGCGGCTGCGCCGTCACCTGGCCATCCACCACGGTGGACCAGTGCAACGACAGGGTGGAAACGTTCGCTGTCGAGAGCAGCGTCTCGTCCGCCGCGAAGCCTCCCCTGGCCGGGTCGTGCTCGATCATGAGCCAGTCCCCCGGCTGGTTGGGCGGAGGCGCTGCGGAGACGTTGAGATTCGTGGTGATGGTTTGAGGTGAGTTCTGCACGCTGGGAGACGAAACGGTCACATGCCCAACGTACGTTCCGGCGAGCAGCGTACCGGGGTCGGCTGAGATCGTCAGTTGCGCCGGCGCCACTCCCGTTTGTGGCGCAACCGTAAGCCAACTGACATCCGGTGTTGCTGAGAAGTCAAGTGTCCCGCCGCCGGCATTCGTGACGCTGTCCGTGGCAGACACCGTACTGCCGCCTGGGGTCGCGGTGAGATTGATTGTCTGGGTGGAGAGTTGCAGCGAAGGCGGTTGCGCCAGGCTCGAACCAGTTCCATAGGCGGTGAGAGGGCAATCGGTGTACTTCGTGCCGGGCGACCATTTCGCCGGCAGCGCGGTCAAGCTTCCGCTGCTGTTCGCTTCACTGATACAGGGGCCGGAGGAACGGTCGCGGAACCGAACCACGCCACCCTTCCCCAGTACCGCGATCCAGTATTTTGTTCCCGTAAGGATATCTATAGAAGGTACGGCAGCCGCGTTCCAACCTATCGCCGGGGTGTTGATCGTGCCTTGCGTGAGGAGACTGCCCGGGTTGCCCGCATTATCTGCGTAGAGTCCTACAACGATCGAGGCGGCCGCCGAGTTGGTATCCACATAGAAGTTCAACACGCTTAAGGTGCCTGTGGCGCTCGCCGTGGCTTGAAAGGCTTCGGCCGTTCCTACGGAATTCGAATCGTGCTCCCCTTCAATGATTTGGTCCCCGAACAGCACTTGAACCTGAGCCAGACAAACATCAGAGAATCCGGAGAAGAGCACCAGAAACAAAGCGGCCATGCAAAGACGCAGCAGGCTCAACCGAAGAGGCCGGCTGGGAGTCTGGGCGGCAGGACACGAGGAGACCCGACGGATCGTATGGTTCACGGTCGCTCCATTCTCTGGAACAGCGCTTAATGCTGGCCGTCTGCGCTGCTTGCGTGCGCGCTGGTAGTTGATCTAGCTGGCAATGAGCAGCACTTTTCGGGCCACTTCAGTTCGCTTGTGCACACTTGTATTTAGCAGCTAACTACCGGTTGGGGGAAAGAGCCACGGACGCTCCTCTTGCAAACGAATTTGCAATCCTCTGCACAACGTGTCTTGCGCCATTGCAGGGGAGCCGCGCGCCGGCCTCAGAAGCAGTTCGTCACCAGTGATCGCCTCTCCAGTCCTCTTGAACAAGGCCCGTTAGACTACCGGGATGGGTACTGTTGCAAAGACCGCATGACATTTCCGATTCGGCGCTTGATTCCGTGCTTATGGTTTCTGGCCCTCGCGCAGTGCGTAGCCTGCGCCCAGTCCATCCACATCGGCAACGCCGACACCGGCCTTCAATTGACTGCGGGAAAGAATGCGCCGCAGATGCAACGACTCACTGAAACCGGCGGCGGGGCCTGGGAGGGACAGTCGCCGGAGCGGTTGATCGATCACGTCACCGTGCGCGGCAGGCGAGCGGACCTGCGTTGGCGTTACAATCCTGCCGCCTCCGTGCACAATCCTGCTCTGGTCCGCCTGACCTATGACGCAGACAGCCCTCATCTCCGGCTGATCTGGGAGTGGCGTGCGCGCGCTGCGCATGGGCCGCTCGAGCATACCATCCGCATTACCAATCTGAGCAACAGCGAGCTCTGGCTGCCATTGCAGGACAGCCTTCAATTCTCCTGGCGGGTTGCTGCCGATGAGCCACTCGAACAGCTTTGGGTGGAGAAGGGCGCGGGCAAACCCTCCGCCATCGGCACACACCTGGTGAAGGTGGGCGACGGACACAAGTGGATAGGCGAGTCCAGCACCTATGCTCATCCCGCGGAGGGGCAGCCTCGCGAGATCATTCCTTATTTCATGGTGGAGCAGCCCGATGGTAAGCGCCTCGGCTGGTACACGGGCCTGGAGTTCAGCGGACGCACGCGGTTGACGCTCGAACGCAGCGGTGACTCCGTACGTGGAGTTGCAGGCTTGAATCCAACTCCGGGACTGTTCCGCACCCGGCTGTTACCGGGCGAGACCTTTACCACGCCCACCGTCTTCCTGGGCGCGTTTCGGGGCGATCCTGACGACGCTGGCAACATCCTGCGCCGCTGGATTCGCGAAGTTTTGAATGATCCGCGGACCATCCGCGATCCTTCCTATCCTTTGCTGGTCAACAATAGCTGGGGCAGCGAGATGGCCATCGGTGAGGCCCAGGCCGAGCGCATGATTCGCGAGTCTCAGGAGCTTGGGCTGGAGATGTTTCACCTCGACGCTGGATGGTTTCGCGGTGTGGGTGACTGGTATCCCGATCCAGCTAAGTTTCCGCACGGCCTGGCGGCCATTGCCGAATACGCGCATCGCCATGGACTGAAGTTTGGGTTGTGGGTGGACTGGGCGCAGGCCGGCATGGACAAGCAGCCCGGCGCACTCAATGTAAACGATCCGAAGACGCGCGACTGGCTTACGACCGATCCGCCGCCGGGGTGGAAGCCTGCGCCGTTCAAGGGCATAACCATCGACCTGGGTGTACCGGCCGCAAAAGCGTGGTCGTTCGCCGAGGTGAGCCGAATAACGCGCGACTACCACCTGGACATGCTGGAGCACGACGGGTACGTGGTGGCGCAGGGATGCGATCGCACGGACCACCCGCACGCTCCGCCCGGCGCGGACATCAAGCGCTATACCGACGAAGAGTTTCTATGGGTGGAGAGCTCCAACTCCACCGACGTCAGCTATCACGCGACGCAGGCGTACTACGACATCTATGCGCGCCTGAAGCGGGAACATCCGGGGCTGCTACTGGAGATCTGCAATGACGGCGGCAGAATGGTGGACTTCGGCAGCGCCGCGCATGGAGACTACTTTTCCATCACCGACTCCTACGACCCGCTCTCCAATCGCCAGGCGTTCTACGACAGCAGCCATGTGCTACCGCCGGCCATGCTTGAAGCTTATGTGAAGAAGTGGCCCACACCACGCCTGGAGAACTTTCGCTACATGTTGCGTAGCGGCATGATGGGCTGGTTCACCTTGATGCTCGACACCACAGCGTGGAGTCCGGAACAGCATGCTGCCGCGCGTGAGGAGTTTGCCTTGTACAAGGCGCGGCTGCGGCCCTTGATCCGCCAGGCCCATCTCTACCATGTAGCCCCCCGTCCCGATGGAAAGGGATGGGACGGCACGGAGTACGTCGATCCGGACAAGGGTCAGGGCGTGTTGTTCGCCTTTCATGGTTCGGATGAAGAGGCGAAGTCTTACAAATTCATGTTGCAGGGCCTGCGTCCGGATCGTTCGTACCGCGTTCGCTTCCACGACCATAGTGCTCCGGATCGAACACTCCCCGGCCGCGTGCTTATGCAGCAGGGCCTTGAGGTCATGCTGCCGGTGCAAGATTCCTCTGAGCTGGTCTTCTTGGAGCAAACGCCAGACTAAGGCTCCTCTAGTGCGTTCCGGCGGGCTGTGCACCGGTGGGCTGGTGGCGGCCCGATCCTTCCGTGATCTCGGTGATCCTGTCCACACCAGGCGCTTCGAAGTATTCGGTCTGTCCGCTCGGCCAGCGCACCTGCAGTGCATTGATCTTCGTGGCCGCGCCGAGACCGAAATGCAATCGCAGATCGCTCGATGAAAGATAACTGGACCCACTCCGCACTTCCTGCACCAGCGTGCGCCCCGCGACGGCGAGTACGACCCGCGCGCCAATGGCATCGCGGTTCGAGGTGGTCCCTTTCAACTTCAGGCCGAGCCAGTGGTTCTGGTTCGCTGCCTGGTTGACCAGCAGCATGGGATGCGCACTCATGTTGTTGACCACGGCGGATATCCGGCCGTCGTTCCAGAAGTCCGCCACCGCCAGGCCGCGGCCGGATTCAGGAGTCGTGGCGCCGGGGCCGGATTGGGCGCTGACGTCCTTGAATTTGCCATCGCGCGTGTTCCAGTAGAGCAGCCGCGGCTCTTTGTAGTTGGAACCGAGGTGCGCCGTGTCCACCTCCGGATACACATGGCCATTCACGGACAGCAGATCGGGCCAGCCGTCGTTGTCCAGATCGACAAAGATGGCTCCCCATCCGAGATATTGGGTGTTGAGCCCCAGACCTGCTTCGAAGATCTTCGAGGTGAACGTGCCGTCGCCATTGTTGTGATAGAGCGATGAGGTGTCGTCGGAGAAGTTAGTTTTGAAAAGATCGAGATAGCCATCGCCGTCATAGTCCGCTGAAGTCGAGCCCATGCCCGCCTGCTCCCGTCCATCTTCATCGAAGGCGACGCCTGCCTCCGCGGCAACGTCGGTGAACGTTCCATCTTTGTTGTTGCGATAGAGGATGCTGGGTGTGCTGTCGCACGCAACATAGATATCGGGCCAGCCATCTTCGTTGTAGTCGAGCGTCGTTACGCTGAAGCAGAAGTGGCCGTATGTCTTCTCGATGCCGCTCGCTTTGCTCACATCAGCAAATTTTCCGCCGCCCAGATTGTGATAGATGATATTCGGCGTCGAAGCCAATCCGCGCGGACCGCACATCACCGGCGTGCCCTTCCAGATGCACATCACGCCCTGACCTGGCTTGGGAGAGGTCGACACATCGAAGTCCACGTAGTTCGCGATCATGAGGTCCAGTTTGCCATCGCGGTCGTAGTCCACGAACGCGCAGCCTGTTCCCCACGCGTGCCCGTTGCCCGCGACACCCGCTTCCGCGGCTACCTCGCGGAAGGTGCCGTTATGTTCGTTGTGGTAAAGCCGGTTCGCGCCATAGGCAGTGACGTAGAAGTCGTCATAGCCGTCGTTGTCGTAGTCTCCCACGCACACGCCCTGGCCCCAGCTCGTGGCCATTACGCCCGACGCGCGCGTGACGTCAGTGAATGTGCCGTCATGATTGTTGTGGTACAGGTGGCTTGACGGCGGAACTACGCCGTGCTGCTGACCGGCGGCCGCTGCCAGCCCGGTTGCCAGCGTGGTTCCGTTCACCAGAAAGATATCCGGCCAACCATCATTGTCGTAGTCGAACGCCGCCACGCCGCTGCCAGTGGTCTCGATGATGTACTTCTTGGTCGTCACGCCGCCGTTCACGTTCAACATGTCAAGGCCCGCGGCGGGCGCAACATCCACCAGCCACGCCGGACCCGGATGGCTGCCGGTGGCAGGGTAGGGCTGCTTGGAAGTTTTCCGATCCGGCTGTTTGTGTGCGATTTTTGGTGCGATTTTTGGTGCGAGACACGCTGACGCAAGCAGCACCAGCAAAATACCCGCGACCAGGCGAACCTTCATCCGAAAATGCTAGCACTCCCACCGCTGTGCACGACTCAGCAGAGGCCACTGCGCAAACCTCGCGCTCGTCGCCTGAGGTAGTATTCTGGGTCGAATGCGGTTTCGTATCCCTGCGCTTTTATTGCTGCAATGCACGCTCGCTCTCGGCCAGTCCGCTCCGGCTGCCTCGCCTGATCCGCACGCGGCCCTGAAGGCTGCCGAAGCAAAACTGGACCGTGGTCAGACGGAAGAAGCCATAGCCCAACTGAAGGAGCTTGCGTCTGCGCAGCCGCCGGTCAAGGGCGCGGCGCACGATCTGGGTCTGGCCTACTACCGGACTGGCAAGCTTCTGGACGCGCAGCGTGCGTTCGCCCAGGCAGTGAAGGAGGACGACTCCGACATCGAATCGATCCAGATGCAAGGCCTGACTTTATATCGCCTTGGCCAGCCAGCCGCGGCAATTCCGTTCCTCGAGCGGGTACGGCAGTGGACACCGAATGCAAATGCGGATGCGAACTACGTGCTCGGGCTCTGCTATCTCAACTCCCAAAGATACGACGATGCGCGCGGTGCATTCGCCGCGCAGTATGGTGTACCGGCGGCCTCCGCCGGCGCCTATCTGCTGATGGGCAATATGCTGCTGCGCGCCAACCTGCCGGAGCTTTCCGCCGTGGCCGCGCAGAAGGCGCTCGCGCTTCAACCCGGCCTTCCGCTCGCTCACTTCATGCTGGGCGAGGTCTATCTCTACAAGAGCGATGTCACCGGGGCAATCGCCGAGTTCGAGCACGAACGAGAGATCAATCCCAGCTACCCGGCCATCTACGACCGCCTGGGCGATGCTTACACGCGCACCGGCAAATATCGGGAGGCGCAAGAGGCCTTGATGCAGGCTATCTCGCTCGACACCTCAAGCACTGGTCCCTTCATCCAGATGGGGAAGGTGCTGCTACGCAGAAACGATCCAGGATCTGCCGTGATGTATCTGCAGCACGCCGAGAAAATGGATCCCTCGAACTACATTACGCATACGCTCCTGAGCCAAGCCTATCGCAGTCTCGGCAATGAAGCGGACGCGAAGCGGGAGATCGACCTGGCTTCACAAATTCACGCGTCGAGCGAGCTCAAGCTGCAACCCGTGCAGTAGTGAAACCTGGGAATCGCTGCCTGCAACTCAGTGAAGGCGAATCGTGACCAGCCGCGTCTCCAATGGGACGCCACCGACGATCCTCGTTTCCAGCAGCGCCTCAAAGGGCCGCACCTGCTTCTTCGCGTCCGTTGCTGCGCGGAGTAGTTCCGCAGCGGTCTCTGGATGGCTGGCGTACTCTACGGCTGCCTGCGTACCCAGGGTGGTCAACCCGCTCAGGATCATCATCTTCTTTCCGGGCTGCACGCCGGGCAGGAAGGCAACGACGGCGTAGTCGCGGGTAAGCGGCTTCTCCGGGCGGGAGTAGAGGTCGGGTTCTCCCGGCTTAGGGTGCTTGTTCACATATCCCGATTCCTCCGGATTGCTCATCATGCCGAAATCCGGGGGCACCGGCAGGTCTCGCAGCGAGAGGTTTTCTGCCGTGGAACCTATCAAAATCAAATCCTTGAGTTTGGCTTCGTCCCAGGTCACCAACCTGCTTCGCTTGAGAATGAAACTGGCCTTGCGGGAGTCAAAGAGCTTGGTCAGCTCATAGACTCCCGCGAGTTCGCCGATGCCGGTGTAGTGATCGATGGAATGTGTAGCCGTCCCTGCCTCCTGCTGCTCCAGCGGGGTCGGATACCGCATACCGCTCTTGGAATCACCCACGAAGACCGCATTACTGTAGATCACGATCGGCGCTTCATGGCCGAGAAAGGGGGCCCACAGGGTATCCACGCTCGATTTGGCGACACTCTGGGACGCAACCCGCGACCGCACCAGAGCGGCGGCGGCGATGGCAGCGGCAAGGATGAGGATGAAGCCGAGCACAGACGCAACCCGATGTCGCCTCACCCAGGATGATCGGTCTACAGGGATATCGGGAGGGGGTACGTGCGCGGGCGAAAGCACGGTGACCAGGTCGCCGGGTGCGCTCGCCTGCAACTCCGTCGCCGAGGGCGCGGAGGAGAACACCAGGAGGTAATGCCCCTTGGGCACGTCGATCCGCAGTTTCTCCCCGGCGCCTTCCACGGCGAAATACGCCGACAGTTTCTGCCGGAGAATGCGCGCATGGCTGCGCACGATGCTGTCTTCGCTGGAGTTGTAGCCAGCCGCCCGCTGGAAGACGTGCATGCCGATCTGCTGCTCGGTCGCGTCCTCGGGGGCATCGCGAATTGCGCAGTCCGCGACGTACAGCAGGAAGTCACACAACCGCGGAGAGGTCTTGAAGTGTTGGCTGGACGCGACCCGGAGCACCAAAGCCCAGCGGGGATCTCTGAGCAGGTCCGGCCGCACTTCTCTCTCTAACTGACCATGCTGCATACCAGTCCGGAGTATTTCACGTGGCATTTCACGGGTCAAACCACCGTGAAAAACTTGCTCCTCGTGTATGGCGCTCTAGAGGATACATTTTGGGGCACCGCGCTCCGTCGGACCCATGCGGGCGCCATGTCCCATCCCCGCGCGGCCCTGATGAGAAGCCGTCGCGCAACAGAGAAGTACGCAAGACCACGACACGAGACGATGACCCGGCACGAATGCCGAGGCACCCGCAAGAAGCGAATTCACACGGTTTCACTTAAGAGGCAACGCAATGGACACTATCCGCCAAATACCCCGGACCCAGCTATCCGCGAAACAAGAAAAACACTCTCCCGGAATCCCCCTGATCGCCACCGCGTTCGCCGGCGCGCTCCTCATGCTTGCTGGATCGGTTCCTCCGGCAAACGCGCAGGCCGTCTACGGCTCGATCTTCGGCACTGTCACCGATAACACAGGTGCGGTCGTTCCGAACGCGAACATCACGGTTACGGACGTCGCCAAAGGGACCTCGATCGTCGTCCACAGCAATGACAGCGGGCAATACACCGCTCAGCACCTCATTCCCGACACGTACAAGATCGACGTCGAAGCACCCGGCTTCAGCACCGCCTCACTCGCCGGCGTCGTCGTGTATGCCGATACGGCTCCCAAGGCGGACATCAAGCTAGCCATCGGCGCCGTGGCCAACACCGTGACGGTCACCAGCAGTGCACCGCTGCTCACGACCGACCGGGCCGAGGTCAGCATGATCCTCAACGCCCGTGCTGTGGAAAACCTGCCCAATCTCAACCGGAACTTCACCGCCTTCGAACTATTGACGCCGGGCACCTCCTACATAGGCTGGAACGTAGGAGAGTCGCAGAACCCGCAACGCAGCCAGCAGATCGAGGTGAACGGGCAATTGCCCTTCGCCACCGGCTATGAACTGGACGGCACGGATAACCAGGATCCCATCATCGGGGTGGCAGTCATCAACCCCACCCTCGACTCGGTATCCGAAATGAAGGTCACGTCGCAGAATTATGACGCGCAGTTCGGCAAGGCGGTCGCCGGATTGGTGACTGCCCAGACCAAGTCCGGCAGCAACGAATTCCATGGCTCGGCCTTTGAATATCGCCGCTCCGATGCCCAGCAGGCGCGGGACCCGTTTGCGGAATCAACACGCGATCCGATCACCGGCCGCTTTATCGCTCCTAACCTGCACAACCAGTTTGGTGGGTCTGTTGGTGGTCCCATTCTCCGGGACAAGTTGTTCTTCTTCGGTGACTATCAGGGCCTGCGAGAGAAGACCGGGTCGGCGACGCTCACCACCGTTCCCACGGCCCTTGCTCACTCCACCTGCACGGCGGGGCCGGCGACTCCTTGCAATCTTAGCGAATACCTGCAGGGCGGACAGGGTCAGCTCTACGATCCCAATTCGAATCCGACTGCACCGATTGGGCGCACAGCCTTTGCGGGAAACTTGATTCCGGGCAATCGGATCTCTCCGGCGTCCGTCAATTTCTTCAAATTGCTTCCACTGCCGAACGTGGCAGGCGCAGGGATCGTCAACAACTACTCCGCCTCCGGCTCTGGCATCTTCAACAACGATCAGTTCGATGTGCGGGCCGATAGTCAGGCATCCCAGAAGCTGCACGTGTTCGGGCGTTATACCTATTTCACTTCTTCCCTCACCGGCGCACCTTATTTCGGAGCGGCGGGCGGCCTGGGGTTCGGGAGCGGCGGCTTCGCCGGGACCGACAGCGCGCTCGACCAGAGCATCGCGGCCGGCGGCGACTACGCACTCTCTCCGAAATGGCTTACCGACTTCCGCTTCGGGTTTCTGCGCGTCCACATCAACGAGCAGGGCCCGGACTACAACAAGCCTCTCGGCAACCAACTCGGCATCCCTAACTCCAATGTCGGCGATCTTTCGCTGAATGGCGGCTTGCCGCAGTTCAATATCGACAGCGCCAGCAACGGCACAAATGGCAGTCAGAACCTGGAGTACGGTACCTCCGCCAACCAGTTTCTGCAGACCGAGAGCCAATACCAGGCCGTGAATAACTGGACACACTCCATCGGCAATCACACCATAAAATTCGGCGCCGATCTCCGCTATGGATTGAACCACCTGGTCGGTCTGGACAATAACAATGTGCGTTCCGGCAACTTCCACTTCGCGCAGACTCGCACCGGCGGCACGGATGCGATGGGCAACACCTCCACCGGACTCGGATTCGCCACCTTCCTGCTGGGCGATCCGACTGCATTCCAGCGCACCCAGACGCAGAACACCAACGCGCAGGAACGGCAGAAGCGGGCCTTCTTCTACGGTCAGGATCAATGGCGCTACAATGACAAGCTGACCTTCAACTACGGACTCCGCTGGGAGATGTACTTCCCGGAGACCGTGAATGGCAAGGGGCAGGGCGGCTTGCTGGATCTGAATACCGGCAACATCCGCATCGCTGGCTACGGCAACTACGGCACTAACCTCAATGTTGCGAAAAGCTACACCAACCTGGCCCCGCGCATCGGACTTGCCTATCAGCTTTCCAGCAACACCGTGATCCGTGCAGGCTACGGTCGCGTCTACGGCCAGGGATGGTCAGGGGATACGTTTGGCGAAGTGCTCACCTTCTCCTATCCAACCCAGGTCTCGCAGAACCTCAACCAATCTACCAACTACGCCGCCCTGCCCTTTACGCTCGATCAGGGCCCTCCGGGCTACACCTTCGCGCCCATTCCAGCGGACGGAAACTACCCGCTTCCAAACGGCGTGAGCGTACCTACCCGGCCGCTCTACGTGCGGCTGCCCACCCTGGATGCGTGGAACCTGGCGGTGCAGCGGGAGCTTACGTCGAGCATGTCGTTGCAGGTCGGCTATGTAGCCAGCCACGGCACGCACAACATGTTCGACTCGTCCAATCAGGCGGATCCAAACCAGCAGACCCTCGCAGGTTTCAACCAGATCAATCCTCAGACTGGCAAGACATACACCATCGACGATCGTCGCCCGTACTTCAACGGTGTAGCGCAGACCCTTGGCGTCGGCTATGGCCATCCGTTCGGCTGGATACAGGGTATCCGCTATAACGCCAATCAGGCCACCAGCAGCTACCAGGCACTGCAAGTCGTTCTGGATAAACGCTACGCGGCCGGAGTGCAGTTCATCGCTCATTACACCTGGTCCAGGGCACTCACGCATGAGTCGTATTACTTCTTCCTCAATCCACGCGTGGGCTACGGCCCCAGCTACTACAACCGGCCGCAGGCGTTCGTAATGTCCGGCAATTGGGATCTGCCCATTGGCCGCAACAAGGCGTTCGCCTCGAATGTTCCAGGTTGGGTCAACCAGGTGATCGGCGGGTTCGCAGTGAATGGCGCGCTCACCTGGCAGAGTGGGCTTCCATTCAGCCTCTCCTATGCCAATTGCGCCACCGACAATGACCTTAATATCTGCTTCCTGAATCACACCAACGCCGATTATCAACTGCATGCGGGATCGCTCGATCCCATCAATCACAAGGTGTCCTACTTCACCCCGGTGCCCCACACTCTGGGTGTCAACGAAACGTTTGGACCATACGCTCGTCCGGCTGTCGGCACGTTTGGCAATCTGGGACGAAATTCTCTCATTGGACCAAGTCTGTTCAACACCGATCTTGCGGTGGCGAAGTCGTTCAATCTGACTGAGCGCCTCCACTTCCAATTGCGTGCAGAGGCCTTCAACGTCTTCAACCATGCGAATCTGGGGCAACCAGACAGTTGCGTGGATTGCCAGGACGGCAATGCCGGCACCATCTCCAGCATCGTCTCTACACAGGATGGAACTTCCATGCGCCGGCTGCAGTTCGCTGCGCGGCTCCAGTTCTAACAATTTCTCTCTCTAACCCTCGCGGCGATCTAGAACTCGAGATCGCCGCTTTTTTTCGCTCCCGACGTCACTCCACGTTGCCGGCTCCGCCAGTCCGGCAACGACTCCCTATATCGGGATCCGCGCCAGGCATCTGCAGCTACCAACATGCGCTTACGGGAGAGAGCAGATGGAGGAATCATTTCGCGGCTGCTTCCGCTCCCCGTTCAGTCACCTGGCTGACACCTCACACGCGTGATTTTCCGGCGAAGCGGTCGGCGTGTGCAGGACAGCCGCGACATTCCTCGCATCTCATCTTGGAGTGAGAGAGCCTCTCGTCCAAGGAGTGACCATGGCAACCTCCGCAAATAATTCCTTCGCTGTTGTAACCGGCGCGTCCAGCGGCATCGGGTACCATCTCGCCCGCGTCTTCGCAGAGAACGGCTTCGATCTGCTGGTCACCTCTGAAGACACGAAACTCGCGGATGCGGTGCAGGAACTTCAGGCCCTCGGCGTCGATGTACAAAGCGTCCAGGCGGATCTCTCGAAATACGACGAGGTCGAAAGGCTCTGGCAGGCGATCTCCGCCACAGGTCGTCCGGTGGACGCCATCGCAATCAACGCCGGAGTAGGGGTGGGCGGCGATTTCGCGCGTGAGACGGATCTTGCCGCCGAACTGAACATCATCGAGTTGAACGTCGCTTCCACTGTCCACCTCGCGAAACGCGTTCTGGGGCCGATGGTCGACCGCGGAGCAGGGCGGATCCTCTTCACATCCTCGATCGCCGGCACCATGCCGACTCCACTCGAGGCCGTGTACGGAGCTTCGAAAGCGTTCGTTTTGGAGTTTGCTCAGAGCCTTCGTTACGAATTGAAGGACACGGGTGTCACCGTAACGGCTCTTAAGCCGGGTCCCACTGATACAAACTTCTTTCATCGCACGGGCATGGACGATACCGAGGTCGGAACGAAGGGCAAGGAAACAAATGATCCAGCCGACGTCGCGAAGCAAGGATTCGATGCTCTGATGAGCGGCGAACAGGAGGTCTTTTCCTCATCGTTGAGGACCAAGGTCGAAGGCGCCGTCGGAAAAATTCTGCCCGACTCCGTCAAAGCTGCGCAACACCAGAAGATGGCGGAACACGGAACCGCGAAATCATAAGGCTGCGGGTATGGCGGGTAGGATAGATGCATGCAGCCGTCCTACCCGCACCTGGCTGTTTAACCCTCGGGCGGTATCTCTTTACGAATGCTTTCGGCTAACTGATCCAGAGAGGTGTTCTGGCTCATATCGTCAAACTCCGCATCGAGCGATGTATCGTCAATCTCCAGCTTACGGCTGATCGCCCGAAGAACCTGCAGCGCTTTGGTCAGCTCCTTTTCCGAGAGAAGATCGATCTGCAGGTTCATCTCGTCCCGGTCGTCGGTGCGCCGCTGCATCAGGTTCTGCTTCATCAGCACGAATGTACTCAGCAATACTGCTTCTACCGAGACCATCATCGACAGCAGAATGAATGGATAGGGGTCAAACGGCTTCAATCCGGGAAAATGACCTGTGTTGATAACGAACCAGGCAACGAACCAGATCAGGTGGACGGCGACAAACCACAAGCTGCCGGAGAAGGCAGCGATCCGCGATGCGATACGGTCCGCCACCGTCTTACTTTCTTCAAAAGCACGCTCGAGCGCGGCGATCGTTCGAATGTTCTCCTGCACCGACCGGGGAGGAGCATCTCGTTGTTGCGTCGCCTTACGAGGCATCGGACCTATCCAATCAGTTATGCCTGAGGCAGCCATGCCTAAAAAGGCATTTTGCCGCCCGTTGCTCGATGGATCTCGCCCGTAACATAGCTGGCATCGTCCGAAGCGAGGAATACATAGATGGCCGCTTGTTCTACTGGTTGAGCGGGACGTTTAAACAACGTATTCTCCCGAACTTCTTCACCTGTTCCGCCGGCATAGTCGACGGGATCAGAGGCGTCCAAACCGGTCCGGCGCTACTCCATTTACGCGCACGCCGTTTTTCATGCACAGCATGGAAAAGCTCTTGGTCAGGCTGACCAGCGCAGCTTTCGTTGAGGCATATGGCGCCAGCATTCCCTTCGGGTCGTAAGCCTCGATCGAGCAGGTGTTCAGGATGACGCCGCCCGGCTTCATCTTTGGCAGCGCCGCTTGCGTCAGGAAGAAAGTGGCGTATACGTTGGTGCGGTAGGTCGTATCGAACTCGTCCTCTGAAATATCTTCCAGCTTCTCGTAGGTTCGCTGAAATGCCGCGTTGTTCACCAGAATATCGAGCCCGCCGAATTCGCTCACTGTCCTATCGACTAGCTGCTTGCAGAAGGATTTCTCGCGAATGTCGCCCGGAACTGCAACGGCTCGCCGGCCGGTGCGCTCCACCAGTTTGACGGTCTTGTCAGCGTCCGCCTGTTCTTCCGGCAGGCAAGTAAACAGAATGTCTGCTCCCTCTTTCGCGAAGCACACCGCCACTGCGCGTCCGATACCGCTATCGCCCCCGGTGATGAGAGCGGCCCTGCCGTTCAGTCGACCGCACCCGTTGTAACTGGTCTCGCCGTGGTCGGCCTGCGGTTCCAGATCGCGCGCACTTCCCGGTACGGCTTGTTGTTGGGCCGGAAACGGCGGCTTGGAGAAACGGTCGCGCGGAT
Organism: Acidobacteriaceae bacterium; assembly: GCA_051001135.1. Classification (GTDB taxonomy): domain Bacteria; phylum Acidobacteriota; class Terriglobia; order Terriglobales; family Acidobacteriaceae; genus CAWHMN01. The sequence continues at coordinate 48,822 of JBPCNO010000166.1, read as the reverse complement.
CTTGCGGGGGCGGTGGAGAACCTGACGAAGCCATGATCGATCCTCTTCCGGAGCGTGGTTCTTATATAGAGATGCGATCTCCTGCGCGGCCGTCATTGGAATTGCACAGAGCTTGTCAGATAGAAGGGGACTCCCTGACGAAGAGTGTGGGCGGCATCCCCGGCCTCGATTCCCTTGCATTAGGCGGCGGAGGCACTCAAGCATCCAGCGCAAAGTAAAAGGTAGCGCCTTGTTCCAGTGCGCCCTCAGCCCAGACCCGTCCCCCATGTCTGGCAACACTGCGTTTCACTGTAGCCAGTCCGATGCCGGTTCCCATAAATTCACCCTGCGTGTGCAGCCGTTGAAAGGGCTTGAACAAACGGTCGGTAAATTCAGGGTTGAATCCGGCGCCATCGTCCCGCACGAAGCAAACGATCTCAGCCCCATCGCGCTTGAATCCAAACTCTATCCGCGCGGAGAGCCGGCGGGAGGTGTATTTCCATGCGTTCCGAAGCAGGTTTTCCAATGTGACGCGCATCAGCCCGGCGTCCGCCAATACAATTGCTCCGGGCGCAATCGTGAAGGACACGTTGCGAGCCGGATCGGCGCTTCTGAGTTCCTCGGCAATGGACGAGGCCATCCGGCTCAGGTCGACGGTAGAACGCTCCAGAGTGGAAGTGCCAGCGCGGGAAAGATTCAACAGATCGTCAATCAGTGCAGCCATCTTCGCCGAAGAATGCCTTAATCGACTGAGCATCTCCTTACCGTCGGCATCCACCCTGTCCGCGTATCCCTGCTGCAGAACAAAGCCTATGCCGCCGATCGCGTCGAGCGGCCCGCGCAGATCGTGCGCCACGGTATAAGAAAACGCCTCAAGCTCTCGATTGGCGGCCTTCAGTTCCGCCGTCCGGTCCTGCACGCGCTCTTCCAGTTCGTCACGCGCCCGGCGCAAGGCCGAGTCTCGCTGCTCGATTTGCGTCAGCATCTCATTGAACGATTCGATCAGCACCGCGATCTCGTCGTGCTCGCGGCTGGGTGGCGCTCTCAGAGAGTAATTGCGATCTCGAGAGACCGCGCGCGACATCTCGGCAAGGGCGATGATCGGCTGCGCGACCAGCCTCCGGAAGGCCACGGTCACGAGCATTGCGGCCACCAGGCAGAACGTCAGAATCGCCACGGCAATGACAAGGTACTGACGCGCTCTGTGTCCCAGCTCCTCTAACTGGGCCGAAATGTATACGGTGCCTTCCGAGCTACCTTGAAAAACGATCCGGTTCGCCAGCCAGACATGCCTGCCTGACACCCACTTCCCTTGATTTTGCCCCGGGCTCAAATATGGAAATTGCATGACAGAGCCGCCGTGCGAGCGATATTCGGCGAATATTTTTCCATCGTTGGTCACGATCGCGGCGCCCAGAATGTCCGGGGAACTGCTGAGGGCAGCCAGCGTAGTCTGCGCCGCTTCCTGGTCGTTGAACAGCAATGCGGACACGCTGTTCGAACCGACAATCCTGGTCTCCGCCGCGAGGCTGCGAATCAGGCTTCGCTGGAATGAGACCAGGTCGTAGGAGAAAAAGGCCACGCATGCCAGCAGAAGCGCCGTTCCGCTCACCAGCAGATTCATGCGGGTAAGTTTGGAGGAGATCGACCTCGATTCCGGCAACAACTTCATCGCGCCACCTTTTCTGGCGGATTTCCAACCACGTGCACGGCAACTTTCAGCAGTTGCGAGCTGAGGACAAGGCCGCTTTTACTTGCCGCATTCAGGTTCACTTCAAAACGAACCCTGCCATCGTTTAAGAGAAACTGGACAATTCCACCGTGATCGACAAATCCCGGCATATCGCTGACCGTCATGATCGGCAACGCTGCCAGTGAGGACAGCTCCTGTTCGAGGCGCGGCGCTTCCGAACTGCTGATGAAGAGAACCGAGCAGGACTGAATTGGGTCCGTCGGCGATAATCGAAGTACCACCAGGCCGCGGCCGTCGATCAGTTCATTCGCGACTACGTGGTCCAGAGTCGGCCCGAATGGGTCCTTGCCGAGGACGCAAATCTCCAACGGCTGATGTTGCTCATCCGCGGGCCAACGTACAAATTTTCCGAAGTTATAGAGGTATGCGGCTTCCACGTCGTCCTGCGAGGGATGTGCAGTTTGCGCCGCGGCTCGGCGCTCGACGAATGTAAGTGGCGCCCATAGGGCCAGAACGATGGCCGCCTGGCAAAAGGCAGCAAGCGCAGATTTGCCCTTGCACACGGCGAGGAGCGATCGGCTGCGCGTCTCAGTCCTCATCGCGGTCGCCTCATGGAATCCAGCGGATGCCGCCGTAGATGCTTCGCCGGATGCCAACCGCATTGCCATTATCCCCGGAGAACTCCGCATGATGAGGCTGCAGCAGGTTTCGTCCATCCGCTGAAAGCTGAAGATGCTTGGTGAATTTCCACGCGAGGTGGGCGTCGGCAGTCTGGTAGGCAGGCACGTTCACGGCGGGCAGCGCACTCATGTACCGGTAATCGGGATCGATCTGGATTCCATGCGGCAGTGTGAAGAGGGATTGCAGGGTGACCATGTGATCGGGGCTCGATCCCTGGTAACTGGCGATATAGCTCGGCTGATCGAAGCCTGCCTTGGAGTGCAAACCGATATGAAGGTGGGAATAGGTACCCCGCAGATCCAACCACCCAAAAGGTCGCCAGTCCGGCGCCAACTCCAGGCCATCTGTCACGCCCTTCACGCCGTTGGCAAGTGTCGCCGTGAGCAGGGTATAGGGATAAGGCTGGGTCGGTTGGATGAGAACAAATACCGGGTTACTATAGCTCTCCAGATCGTCGTACTGGTTATGAAATAACGAGAGATCCACATAAAGCTTCTGCGTCAGAAGCTTCCTGTAACCGGCCTCCCATCCGATCAGCACCTCCGGTTTAAAGTTGGGATTGCCCTGAATGGCCACAAAGACCGGCGGCGTGGCACTGACGTTTCCGACCAACGTAAGATCCTGGTCCAGGCGTCCCGGCACGCGGAGCGCGCGCGATACGCCTCCCCACACGGTTTGGTGCGCCGTCGGATTCCAAAGAATGCGGGCATTGGGCTCGATTCCCGCGCCGCTATAGTTGTTGGTTTGAATCTTCGCGCCGAGAATCACGGCAGATGGTTCGGTACGATGTCGAACCGGTCCTGAAGGAAAGCGCTATAGATGTAATCCGTCAGGCGATGCGGCGTGAAATTCACCGTCGCCTGCGTCTGGTTGAGACTGCTCGGACTCTCACGCAATCCCAGGCCGAAGATCACATCCTGTCGCGGGAGAGAGCCGATGTGATCGACAAAATCCACATTGAAGGTATTGCGCGTCTCGCCGAACTGCGGGGTTTCCCGGTTTGTACGGTCGAAGTATGCCTGCAGGTAAAAGTTCGACTGCGCATTGAGAGTGCGATCCCAACGCAGAACTACATCCCCGCCGGACACCGCGTTCACACCGTCCGTCGTCACTTGTGCCGGAGGAGTAAATTGCCCGATGGCGTTCTGGACGCCGCTCTCTCCGCGGTAGATATCTCCCTCCAGCATCAGCACATCGCGACCATTGGGCTGCCAATCCGCACGGAATCCGCCTCGCTCCTGATGCCAGCGGTCGTAGGGATCATGGCCTGGATTCAGTTCCGGACCGCGGTTGAATCCTTTCGCGAACACTCGCATTTGCAGGTTCTGCCGTAGACTCCAGCCTTCCTGCGCCTGACCGATGAAATGCTCCACCGATCCACCGCCGGTCGCGCTGGCCATGAAGCCCTGTGTGTCTCGCGCATGTTTGGTAATGATGTTGATGACGCCATTGACTGCATTCGTCCCCCACACCGCACCGGCAGGCCCGCGAATGACTTCAATGCGTTCGATGTCTTCCAACACCAGATCTTGCACATCCCAATACACACCCTCGAACAGCGGCGTGAAGACACTCCGGCCATCAACTAAAACGAGCAGGCCTTTGGAGAACTGGCTGGCAAGGCCGCGAATGCCGACCGCCCACTGGTCGCTCTGCATCCGGGAGACCTGTACGCCGGGAACCAGCCGCAGCAGATCGGGGATGTTTGTCGCGCCCGAACGCTGAATGTCTTCCGCCGTGATCACGTAGACAGCCGCAGGCGTGTGCCATACTTCCTCGGGCTGTTTGGAAACGGTGGTGACCTCCACATTTCCCAACTGCTCGAGGGACATCGATTTGAGTTGCTGTTCTTCAGATGGCCCGGATCGGGGCATCGGACCGGCCCGTCCCAAGGCCGTCCATGCAAGAAGGCAGGCGCCCACACCCAATCGTCGGGAAAGCCTCAGTCGAACCGGCTTTGTTCGAAGCCTCATGATTGTTGATCAGGCGAAAGACCGGCTTCGCCAGGCAGTAGACCCCGAATGGTCGAAATCAGCTTCTCCGGCTCGCCTTTACGCACAAATGTCTTCGCGTAGGGCGCAATATCATCGGGCATTCCGAAGAGATCCGACAAAATGACGATAGGGGCGTTCGGATACGTCTCTCTGATCTGTTGGGCCGCCTCGACCGCGGTCAACGTGCCGGTAAGCCGGTAATCCAGCACTACCACGTCAAAGCTGTCATCCGCAGGCAGGCAGACATCCCGGGCAAGCACCTGGGCGGCGACCGCCCGGAATCCTGCGGCATTCATGATCCAGCCGTAGATACGCAGGTGCGCCGGGTCATCATCGACGACGAGAATCGACGCTTTGTGCTGCACAAAACCTCCAAACGGGCAAGAAACGCAAAATACGCCCGAGAGCTATGAAGACGGCGTGTGGCTGAACGTCAATTCAGGAATACCAATAAAGCTGGAGCCCGAGAATCCCACGATTGTAATATGACCGAACTCGAAGGCAGCGCGACCATCGAGCGAGCATGTGTAACCGTGAACTTCGGCGCGCATGGTGTCACACGCCCCGTGGAGTAAGGGAGCCGTCCGATTCGAGATGAGTGGGCCGCAGGAGAGAGCGAGACCGCAGAGGTAGGGCAGCGGGCGCCGTTTCGCCCCAGAACCAGCGAGCAGCAACTTGCTCGGCTTCGAATTCGCCCGCCAGCTTGCCCATCTTCTAATGCTGTCATGGACAGAATCCAGCAAGCGCGAGCGTCAAGAGAACCGTTCAGGGAGAGACATGACCATCGTTGCCGGAATGGACGGTTTGATCCGCGCCCCGCGCCACGTTGTCCGCCAGTTGATAACGCATCGTATGAGCCTGTTGCTCTTTCTCAGCGCTCCGTAAGGCGACAAACCGCTTCGTCAAAGCAGGTATTTCATCTTTTCTGTTCGATTGTCTGAGTGCAAGGATCAGATGGTACAGTGCCTCCTGGTTGTTAGGATCGGTACGCAACATCGCTTCACACTGTCCAATCGCGAGTGCCGTCTTGCCTGAACGGAGGTAGAGGTTCGCAAGGATTCCACCGGCCAACGTCAGATTCGGATCGAGTTGGACGGCTCTCGTCGCAGCATAGAGCTCTTCAGCATAGTCCGGACTGCCTATCTGGGCGCCCCGCTGCTCAAGAGATTCCGCAAGCAGGTACTGATCGAAAGCACTGTCAGGGTGTTTCCGCACCTCTTCGCGGAACTTGCCGATGCCTGCCCCTAGATCATGCTTCTGCGTCGCCGTGATGCCTTCCGCCGTTCCAGCAAAAGAGAGTTGCGGGTCGAGTTGGCTTGCCGCTTCGAAATCTTCTGTAGCCTCGTCGAACTTGCCGAGTTGCGCGTACAGTACTCCGCGCGCAACGCGAAGCTGGGCCTCTTGTGGAAGCTCTCGCAGGCCGGCATTGAGCATATCGATGCCAACCTGAAAGGACGAGTGGTTGCTAGCAAGCGTGGCAAACCAGAGATAAGCTCTTGGGTCGCGTGGATTGTCAAGAATCGCGCGGCGCAACATGTCAACCGCATGCGGCGTATCATTCCGCGCCTCGTCGATATCCGCGGCCAGCGTGAGGATATCTTCGTTCTTCGTGTCAGACTGCATGGACGGCTGCAAAGCCTGGAACGCCTCGTTATAACGCTTCTTCTTCCACAGCATGAGCGCGAGGTTGTAATGAGTGACATTGTCTTGCGGTGCAAGAGCATCTGCCTGCTGGAGTATGGGGATGGCCTCATCCGTACGGTTCAGCCGCGACAGGCAGATTCCATACTGAGTAAGCGCGGACGGTTGTGCGGACACAACGGATTGAGCTTGAGAAAAATGTAGGATTGCGCCCTTGCAATCACCGCTCTTATAGGCCAGGGTGCCCAGCATCGCATGGGTTGTGGGATCCTTCGGCTGCAGGCGGAGGAGGTGTTCGAGCAGCGGCTTCGCTGCCGGATGACCCTGCTGATAATTCACCTGCGCGGCTCCCTCAAGTGCGGGAAGATAATCTGGCACGAGCCTGAGCGCATGTTCATAGGCGGAGAGCGCAAGCGAGGGTTGCCCTGAACCGGCATAAGCCAGCCCCTGGAGGGTCCAAATCCGATAATCCCGCGGCTCAGCCCTGAGCGCGGCACGGCTTAGCTGGATAGTCCTGGCGTAATCATTGTTGCGCAATGCATCTTCTACCTGCGCAATCGCCGCCTGCTCTGGGGGTATCGTCCGCTGCTGGGCAGCGAAGATTGGAAAGCTCAGGAAACAGACGAGCAACGCCACGCCTGAGCCTGCGGGGATTGTGCGAAGGCGGCCTGAAGGCGATTTGTGACCAGAGGTTCCCACGCTGCTATTTCGGGGTGGTGCCGAAAGGCTGAGGCGCTCCGGCGCCCCCAGTCCGTTTCGTCAGGCATACTCCATGCCGTTCCACCTTAGAACTCCAGTCTAGCTCCGAGCTGTCCTTGACGGGGTATCTGTGTCCCTGTGGATGTACCAAATACGCTTCCGTCTTGCGCATTCGCGTCGACTCCGGTGAGGTTCACCCTATTGAACAGATTGAAGAAGTCGATTCTAAGGTCCAACTTCACTCGTTCGGAGATGCTGGTGACCTTCTTCACAGTTGCATCGACTTGCGCGAAGCCCGGGTTGCGGAACTGATTGATATTTTCACTTCCCTCCTGTCCGAGCTGCGGGAACGAGAACGGTCCGCAGTTGTACAGATTGCCTCCCCCGCAGTGGGGGAACAGTCCTTGTTTATAGCTCTTTCTGCTTGTAGATACGTGATAGGAGGAGACATTCGGAAGATCGGTGTTATCTCCATCCGCATTGAAATCGCCACTGCCAGGCTGAAAAACTACGTTACCGCTTGAACCCCTGGTCGCGCTCAACGGAGCTCCGGTCACGACGGTAAACGGCAATCCCGATTGCAGAATGGTCACAGACGACAATTCCCACCCCGAAGCGACCCTGCCCAGCCATCCATTGCCATCGTTCCACTTCGGCAGTTGGTAACCCCAGCCAAGTGAGAAACGGTTTGGCACGTCCCAGGAGGAAGGGCCATAGAAGCGGCTGAGCGGGTATTCGATTGGGTAATTCCCTGAGGGTAACGATCCCGAATTATCCTTGGAGACTGCCCGGGTATAGGAGACAGTTAGAAACCCTCGCTGCGCAAACCGGCCTTTCGCTGCCAATATCAATGCGGAGTAGTTGGACCAGGGTCCATTGAAGGTATAGTTGATCGCGCCAAAGCTTGAATTGAGCCGCGTTTGCACTCCCTGACACTTGGGCGGATTGCCTGGATTCGATGGATCGGGGGTGCAGGTAAGGTGTTGCAGCAGGTCGCCCGCGTAGACGTTGACGTCTCCCGAAAACGAGTTGCCAAACGAACTGCCGCCGCCATATTGCAGATCGCCCGAGTGCTGCCCCACGTATCCAATGCTGGCGACCATGTTCGGCGTAATCTCCCGCTCGAGAGTTGCAGACCACGTATTGGTATACGGAGACTTTAGATTGCCATCCACGCCGCCTACCCCGATCTGCGCGCCGGGTATGCCGCCCTTACTATCCAGGGGGGAGCCCTGGAATGCCGGATAGGGGAAGCCAAAGGGATATGTATTCTGCGTACCGTAACCGAAGATCGGGGGAGCAGTAGATCCGTCGTTGAAGAACGTCGGCAGAACGAAGCCCGGAGGATTCCCCTTCAGGTTGTTCTCAGCGTTGCCCAGCGTTACCCAATCGCGGTAAATCCCATAGCCGCCGCGAAGAACCCAGAGACCGCTGCCCGTCGGATCCCATGCGACGCCCACACGCGGACTAAAGATCCAGTTCATGCTTTGGTCATAGACGTGGCTCTGCTGCTTGTTGATACCATTCGTGACCCTTTCCGCCATAGTCGACCCAGAGCCAAGATGGAAGTTCGCTAGCGGAGTTCCGGCGGTCGGGTAGGGATTTCCATAGTTATCGTAGCGGATACCGTAGTTGACCGTTAGCTTGCGAGTGGCCTTCCACGTGTCCTGCGCAAAAACACCGTGGGTGGTCTCAGCGTATTCATACTGCCCCGGCATGGATTTACCCGTGATTGGGTTATAAGAAAGACCCGATTCTGAATAGGGATGGTCATTGATGAGGTCGATCATGTTGTTGTATTGGAATGTCGGCTGCGCATACGACGGAGCGAAGAGTGCGAGGTCGTCTCCATGCCAGCCTTCGTATCCAATGCTCAAGGAGTGCGATCCCTGAATGTGCGTAAGAACATCACGCCAATGATAGTTATGTTCCGCAAATTGGCCATCGGCAAAGCCGATGCCCCAGCCGACGCCGAGGCTGTTGACATTCACCACAGGAACGCTAAAGAGGCCCGTGGCCTCGGCGGTGGATTGCAGATAGTTATATCCAAATGAAGCTTCGTTCAGCGTATTCGCGGAGAACGTATGCGTTTCACTTCCTTGCGTGGCTATCACAGACGAGGGGTTGGTCGTATTAAACGCCGGACGGACAGCGGGGCCGCCCTGGTTGACGGTATCGCGGAAGAAGGTTCCGTAAAGGCGATCTTTGCTGAAGTATTTATCAATGCGTAGATTATATTGTTGCGCATTTTCATAGCTTGAGGAGTTGAAATTCCCATTGTCAAAAACGGGCGTGCTGCAAGGAATATTATCGGTACTCGGGGTATTGCAGCCCGTATTGTTGACCAGGTCTTGCGATCCGAAGGCATCTTGCGCGGTGGCTGCAACCCCCGTTGTGGTCGCGGCAGACGGCTTGTACTTGGCCATCAACTGCACCTCCGGCGAGTTGGGCCTCACCTGCTGTGCAAAGGTCAGAAACGCTGGATCTTCATAGGTCAAAACCGAGTTGCCGTTTGATGTTAATGCGCGGTAGGGCTCAATCCCGAAGAAAAAGAAGAGTTGGTGTTTGGGAATCACCGGGCCGCCAATACCGAAGGACATATTGGTCGTGTGGAAGGGCGCAATCTTCGCGGGGGGCGCAGGGCCGAACTCGCCTCGCGCGTTCAGTCCTTGATAGGTGTAATAGACGCTGCCAAATCCGTGGTACTGAGTCGTGCCCGCCTTGGTTGTCATGATCGTCTGCATGGAACTGGTCTTACCGTAGTCCACGGTGTAGGTGTTGGTTTGTACGCTGATCTCCGACAGTGCATCCGCATTGGGCACGAGCGTGAGCACGCCGGGATTTACATCGATGTTGATATCCAATCCATCGAGTATGTATTGGTTGCCGTTGGTGCCGCGACCATTGGCGCTATAGTCGGCATTTTCCGTGAAGAAGTTGTTGTAACCAGCCGACCCAAGGCCGGTGACTCCGGGAGTCAGGCCCAGAAGCGCGGTGGGGTTTCTCGCCGGTAGAGGCAACGTTTGCAGGGAATGCTCGTCGAGCGTCAGCTGATTTCGGCTGTCGGAAACATCCAGCAGAGGAGCTTGCGATGTGACCGAGATAGTGTTGGAGACTTCACCGACATTTAAAATCAGCACGATGTTCCGGTTTTCGGCTGTTTGCAGCGTGAAGTCGACCTGTGCGCTGGTGAAGCCCGGGGCAGTCGCAGAGACGACATAATGCCCAGGGGCAATACTGGGGAAGCGGTAGGTCCCGGAATCATCGGCGGCGCGGGTTTGCGATACCTGCGTATCCGTGTCCAGGAGGGTGACGGCGGCTTTGACGACCACGGCGCCAGAGGCATCCTGCACATTGCCCTGAACGCTCGACGAGAATTGCGCGAACGCGTGCGGCACAGTGAGCATCGCGCCCACAATGAGAATCGTGGCGAATCGTTTGCTCCACTGGTTCATTGTCGTTCCCGCCTCCAAAGTGTGTTGCCGCTGTAGTTCCCGTCTCATGGCTCGGATCACAGGCTTATTTCGGTGCTTGGTGACCGGAGGAACATTCGTTGCAGCGAGACTAGTGATGGAAGAGTGCGAACGCATGGATCAGTTCGACCATGCGGAACTAGTACAAATGAACCGGTCCCGCGGATTTTCACCCCCAAAGTAAAGCCCACACCTGTCATTTGGACTATGGATCGGAGCCACGCCGCCCACTAGGATCGTCGGCAGGCGCCCGCGGGGTGGCCGCACACGCGCAACGCGCGTCTTTGCATTCCGCCTTATGCATTTTAGGAGGCACGCTTTTCCATGAAGGCTTCTGGTTCGAGGCAGGTTTCTGGTTCGATTCGCCGCGCGATTGCGGGTGGATGCCTGGCTTGGTTCCTCATCTCCATGCCATGGTCTCGAAACCGGGCGCACGCGCAAGACACCGCTTATCCTCCGGTCGACGCACAGATTCCTGGACCGGCAAGCACCGCAGACCGGCAGACCTGGCTCGCGGATATTCGCCATTGGCGGCGGGAGCGGCTGGTGCGCATGGGCTATGACGGCTCGAACTATGCCAGGCCTGAATTGAAATGGACCCAGCGGAACTTCATCTGCGTGCAGATGATGGTCGAGGAGCGAGACTTCTATGATGCTGCGCGCGCCACCTATACCGTCGATCGCTATCTTGATGGGCTGGAGAAGGAATTCGGGGGCGTCGACAGTGTCTTGATCTGGGATACGTATCCGAATCTGGGTGTGGACGATCGTAACCAGTTTGACCGGCTCCGGGATCTGCCGGGAGGCATCGCGGGAGTAAGACAAATGGTGGCCGACTTTCATCGCCGGGGTGTGCGAGTTCTGTTTCCGGAGACTCCCTGGGATTTAGGGACCCGCGACGAAGGCGCGCCGGACTGGACCGCGCAAGCACAGTTGATGAAGGCCGTGGATGCCGACGGCATCCTGGGCGACACCATGGATGGTGTGCCAAGAGCGTTCCTCGTGGCATCGGAACAGGTGGGGCATCCGCTCGCCTTACAACCCGAGGGGCTGCCCCCTGAGGAAGCTCTGGCCTGGAACGAAATGAGCTGGGGCTATTGGAGCTATCCGTTCGTACCCATGGTTAGCCGCTATAAGTGGCTGGAACCCCGCCATATGCCGGTGCTCACCAGTGGTGGCCGCCACCACATCGACGGAATCCAAGCAGCCTTCTTCAATGGATCGGGCTATGCCGATCAAGAAGATGTCATCGGTCTTCACAACGGCTTTACTCCGCGCGAGGCAGAGGCTCTCCGGCGGGTGATGAACATAGAACGAAGCTTTGCCGAACTCCTGGTGAGCCCGGATTGGCGGCCGCATGCCCCTACATTGCGCTACGGAGTATTTGCAAGCGAGTTCCCTTCCCCGTCCGAGACGCTCTGGAATCTCGTCAATAGGAACGATTATGAAGTGAAGGGCAAGCAGATGGAGGTGCCTCGCGCGCCTGGAACGCGGTACTTCGACCTCTGGCACGGCGTCGAGCTGGTGCCTGCAGTCACCTCGCATGACAGGGCATGGTTGAGCTTCGACATGGAACCTCTCGGGTTTGGCGCCGTGCTGGCAATCCGTTCTCAACCACTTCCGGCTGCCTTGGAAGAGCTGCTGGTAAAAATGAGGAATCTGGACGGGAAGAAGCTCGCCGACTACTCCGATCTGTGGAGCGTTCTGCCACAGCGGATGATTGCCATCCCGGCCGCAGAATCCGCTGGCGCAGCTCCCCCGGGGATGGTCCTGATACCCGCTGGCGAATTCGCCTTCCAGGTGAGCGGTGTTGAAGTGGCGGGCGGCAATCAGCCTGGAGTCGATGTGCAATACCCGTGGGGGGAGACGCCACGGCGCGCCCACGAACATACCTTCTCGATCGGGGCGTTCTACATGGACCGTTTCCCGGTGACCAACACCGAATTCAAACACTTTCTCGAGGTGAGCCACTATCACCCTCGCGACGGACAGAATTTCCTGCGCGACTGGCACAACGGCGACTATCCGTCGGGATGGGCTGACAAGCCAGTGACGTGGGTCTCGCTCGAAGACGCGCGAGCCTATGCGCAATGGGCGGGAAAGCGGCTCCCCAATGAATGGGAGTGGCAGTATGCGGCGCAGGGTGCTGACGGTCGCCTGTATCCATGGGGCAATCAGTGGAATGCGTCCGCCGTTCCGGCGCCCGATCAATCGCGCAGGCTGAGCAGTCCAGATGATGTCGGCGCTCATCCCGGCGGCGTCAGCCCGTTCGGAGTAATGGATATGGTCGGCAATGTGTGGCAATGGACGAATGAATTTGAGGATGCTCACACCCGGTCCGCTATCCTGCGCGGCGGCAGCTATTTTCAGCCGCAGGGCTCCACGTGGTACTTCCCCCAGGCGTACCGGCTTGACCGGCATGGCAAGTACCTGCTGATGGCGCCCAGTATGGATCGATCCGGCACCATAGGATTTCGCTGCGCCGCCGACGTACACTGATGCCGGCTCAAAACCACCTCTCTGCACGCACAAAGGTGGAGACTCACGGAACGCCCGCGTAGACGGAGCCGATGAATAGAGCAAACTCCAACACCGCGCTGTGGACTGCAATGCGCAAGCACTCGATATCTCGCGGAGGCAGAACGGTCAGCAAATCCACCTCGTTTGCGCTCATCGAGCGGAAAGTCTGGCTCGCGGCAAGCGTTGTCGCGCTCGTATCGCTTCTTGGTTGCAGATCGGGACATCCGGGAGTCATCGCCATGATTCCCCGGACCACCGGGATGTCGCTCTGGGAGTCGGTTCATTCTGGAGCCGAGGCGGCGGCGGCTCAAGCACATCTGCGGACGTACTGGAACGCCCCAACCCGCGAAGACGATACGAAGAGCCAGATTGCGCTCGTCAATCGCGTGATCGATGGCGGGTATGCCGGATTAGTGCTTGCTCCGGACCAGTCTCTCGCGCTAATAACACCCATTCGTCGAGGATTGTCGAAGGGTATTCCGACTGTCGTGATAGGGTCTCCGCTCGCGGTGCCTCCCGGAGGAAAGCTCTCCTACATTCTGAACGATGAGGACGAAGCGGGGAGACTTGCGGCCATGCGCATCGGCGAACTGCTGCATGGCCGGGGTTCGGTGGCCATTCTTGGCATCAACTTCGATATCATCGGCGTCGTAGATCGTGTGCGGTCCTTCGAGGCGACCCTCGCCGCGCGATTTCCGAACGTATCAATCGTCGAGAAGAGGACCGGCTCCTTTAACGCGCCTTACGAGCAACAGGCCGCCGAAGAGGTGCTGATGGCGCATCCCGATCTCGGCGCGATCCTTGCAGCCACAACCGACGCCACGCGCGGATCCTATTCCGCCCTCGATGAGACGCACCGGGCACGCACGGTGAAGCTGGTAGGATGCGATCAGGACCTTCTCTTGCCGATCGCCACCGGCGAGATAGATTCGGTAATTGTTGAAGATACTTATGACATGGGCCACAAGGCGATCGAACTTCTCGCTGCGGAGAGGCTGGGAGAATCTACTCCCGCGCTCATCAAGATAAGTCCCAGACTGGTGACAAAGGATAACCTGAGTTCTCCCGAGATTCAGCGGATGCTGGCTTTGGATTCGAGGTCGAACTAGTCATGTCCTCCGGCTCCAAGCGGCTTACGCCTTCCCTCATTACCATCGGAGTCTTGCTGACAGCCGGGATGCTGTGTTTTTCCTCCATCGCCTATCTCCACAGCCCCCAACGCGGGCTTCCCTATCGCGATTCCTTCGCGACCGGCAGCGCCGATGAATGGCAGGCATTCGGAGGTACATGGGCGGTTGCCAAGGGAAGGATGCGCAACGATTCGGACGAACGCGGCGCCAAGCTGATTGCCGGCTCTTCCTACTGGAAGAACTATAGCCTTGATGCGGACGTAAAACTGCTTGGTAGCGATGGAGATGCCGGCCTGATCGTTCGCTCCGGCGATGAAGAGGAGGGTGTCGATTCTTATCAGGGTTACTATGCCGGTCTGAGAACCCGCGATACACGTCTCGTGCTTGGGCGCGCGGACCACGACTGGAAAGAGGAGACCAGCGCGGCTGTTTCCGGAGGCGTACAGGCCTTCCGCTGGTATCACTTAAAAGTAGTCGCCTATGACTGCCAGATCGTGGCATCGGCCACCGATCCGCAGGATCCGGCAGCCGTAACCGCAGTAGCATTTAACGACAAGGATTGCGTCCGGTCCGGAAGGATCGGCCTGCGCTCTTACTCCGCTGGTGGTGCGTGGAAGAACGTACGTACGCGAGTGGCGACGTATGCTGATTTGCGCAGTGCGCTCGCCCGTATTCCGCCCCGGGTCGCGACAGCGAAACAGGCGCTCTCCCCCGCCGATATGCCTTTGTTCGGTTCGGGATCGCGTCCGTCGCGTGTGGATACGCAACCCCTCGCGCCAGCCGGTGTCGTTCAGAGCATAGGCAGCTTGCGTCTGGCTTCTCCCTGGACAAGCGCGACCATCCGCGGAGTCGTTATCCTCACCGTCCCCACGATCTACGTCCAGGATCCGACCGGCGGCGTTGCTGTGGCAGGCTCGTCCATCGCCCCGCTCAAGATCGGAGACGAAGTGCAGGTCACCGGCAAGGTGGAATACGCGAACTTCACTACCCGTCTTCTCGACGCCAGGGTCAACGTCCTGTGGCCGCACACCCCGGTCCCGCCAGTCTCAATTACCACTGGACAGGCCGCTACCGGCGCATTCGATGCCATGTTCGTGGAGCTGGAAGGCTCGCTGCGTAAAAAAACACGAGACCCCTCCAATACGGTTGTGCTCGATCTAGAGAGTGATCAACAGCCCTTTCAAGCCATTGTGAAAGTCGGGCGCGGAGATCTTCTCTTCCGCAAAATGGAGCCCAATAGCCTCCTCCGGCTGCGCGGAATCTGCGTTGTCGATCCCGAGTACACGCATCACCGGCTTCCGTTCGTCCTTCTGCTTCGTTCGGCTGACGATATCGAAGTAATCGCTGGACCGCCCTGGTGGAACACGCGCCACATCGTAGCAATCGGCTTGTGCATCCTTGCTCTTACGCTGCTCGGCCATCTTGCTCAAAACCGCGTGGAACGCTGGAGATTGCGCACCATCCTTGAAGAGCGCGAACATCTGGCTCATGAAATGCATGACACCCTGGCCCAGAGTTTCGCTGGATTAGGTTTCCAGCTTGAGGCCATTCGGGATGGCGTACCTCAGGAAATTCCCGCCGTTCATCAGCAGCTCGATCTCGCGTGCGACCTGGTGCGCCGCAGCCACCAGGAAGCCCGCCGCAGCATCGCCGCTTTGCGCCGCGACATTGTGGGCCACAACGACCTTCTTCCTGCGCTTGAACATTGCGCTCGCAAGATGGTGGAGCATTGCCGAGTCGCAGTCACCGTTGCACAACAGGGAGAGATCCGCCCGCTTTCTCCTCCGGTCAGCGATGCTCTATTCCGTATCGGCCAGGAGGCGCTGGCAAACTCCGTTCGTCATGCGCAACCGACAAGCATAGCGATCGCCGTTAGTTACATTGACGGCGGAATAGAACTGCAGGTGGACGATAATGGTGTAGGCTTTCAACCAGACCACGCATCTGCGGGGTTCGGCCTGCAGGGAATTCAAAAGCGTGCCCATAGAATCTGCGCCACGGCACACATTATCAGCGCACCAGGAGCAGGCACCCGGGTCCATGTAATCGCCCCGCTTCCCCCACCCATCACCTGGAGAGAATGGCCCAGGCACTTGTGGCAATCCGTTTTGAGGTACCGGTCGTATGCACAAGCAAGAGAGCACACCTATTCGCGTTCTTATCGTGGATGATCACCCGGTGGTTCGTACGGGATTGACCAGCATGCTCAGTACGCAAAGAGAAGTCGAGGTCATTGGAGCTGCCTCGAATGGCCGCGATGCGCTTATGAGTCTTCAGCAGAGCATGCCCGATATCCTGCTGCTCGACCTTCGCATGCCGGGACTGGACGGCATCGAGACGCTGCGCGAGTTGAAGAAGATGAAGATTTCCGCTCGGGTGATCATTCTTACAAGTTTCGAGGCGGATGAAGATATCTATCGCGCGGTGCAGGCCGGAGCACAGGGATATCTGCTCAAGGACACCTCAAAGAAGCAGATGCTGGAAGCCATCTGCGCGGTGCACGCGGGAAGACGCTATATTCCGGGGCAGATAGCAACCCGGCTCGCCGAACGCATGATGCGGTCCAGCTTGACGGCGCGCGAACTCGAGATTGTGGAGATGATCGCAAAAGGGTTGACGAATAAACAGATCGCAGCCGTGCTCGACATCAGCGATAACACCGTGCGCAACCATGTCAACAGCATTATGGAGAAGCTCGAGGTCTCCGACCGCACCGAAGCGGCGACAACCGCGATCCAGCAAGGGATCATCCACCTCGCGAGTTGACCGCCCGGATCAGAGCGCTGCACTCTGATCAACGCGCGCCCACGTCCAACTAGCTTCGCGGGCGCCCTGCGCCGCAGAGGATGCGATAGACCTGCCGGTTCTGACCATCGAAAGCGAACTTGCCGGCCCCTCCGGTACCTACTCGAGAACCATCCTCGTCGCGCTCCACCAGCAGTGCCCCAGTTCCGTAGGCGCCGGCGATTTTGATCCTCCCCTGCTCCCCCAATTGATAGCGAACCGATAGTCGGCCGCATCGAAACGACAGGTTCTCAATTCCGTAGACGCGTCCCGTTTCCATGAATGCTGGTGGCAGGTTGGGCGATAGCAGAAGGCGATTGGAGTCCCCGGTCTCCCGGATACCCAGGATGTTGCGAACGATGTGAGCAGGCATCACCGCTCCCCACCCATACCCCTCACCGCCTCGCGCGCCCTCCACGCCCCATACTTCGCAGCTCACTCCAGGCCACCCAAGATGCTCCTTGGTCCCTGGCACTTGGGTCTTGCGGCGGTCCATGCTGGTGTAGATCCGCTCTGCGATCGTGTGCACAACTTCTGCGAGGAGATCGGACTGCCCCGCCCTCCAGAGAGACTCGACATAGGGTAAGACCAGAGATGACCACAGGAGAGGATCCTGGCCTTGGTCGATCTCGCCATTACGAGACGCATCATAGAAGCCGCGCAGGGTGGGCAGCATGTTCTCTGCTTGCTGTCTTGATGCGATCCCGCAAAAGATCGGCGCAACCTGCCCAACATCGCGGCCTACCGAGGTGATGGACCGCATCGATCGGGTATCGTAGTCGTTGAACCAGTCCTGCCCATTCCACATCTGCTGCGTCTTTTCCGCATAGATCTCGTGCAAGCGCAGCCATTCCGCCGCTTCGGACTCCTTGCCCAGCACCTTTGCGAATTCAGCGAGAATCGATCCTGCCTGAGCGGTCGCGGCCTGTAGCTCGACCAACCGGGCGAACTCCGTCGTCTCGCCGCCTGTAGGCTCATCGATGAGGAATCTCTTGGAGCCATCCATTCCGCTTTCCCAACTGCACTTGGCGATAACGAACTTTTCCCGATCGGTTCGGTTATCGAGTGTCCAGCGCAGGAATTCCGCCAGCTTTGGATAGAGAACCAGCATCCACTCCCGGTCGCCAGTCCGTTCGAAGATCGATTTGGCGCAATAGAACGGATAGCACCACGAGATCGCGGTTCCGCATTCGCTTCCATCGGCGGCGACCATGTTCATCACGCCGTCCTCGCGCGCACACGGCACGTTGGGTTCGATCGCATCCAGAAACTGTCCGGCGAACACTTCCTTCGCCGATGTTGGATCTGCATAGCTCAGCGCCCACATATCGATCGATGTTTCCGCGAGAACACTGCGCGGCGACTGGATCTGCATCGCATCCCAAGAATGCCGATAGATGCCCACGGGCCTGCGGACCATCATGCGGAGAGTTTCAAAATCGTAGCGCCAGCCATTCTTCCAATGGAGCGGCCAGTCGCCCACAAGTCGCGGCGCATTGCCCCAGAATCTGGCATCCGCGGCATGCTTGGTTCGCAACTCCGCTGCCGCGGCCGCCTTCGCACGTTTGAGCTCTTTGAGCGCAGCGCTGCGATTCACGCCGCGGGACATATAGATAGTCATGCCGCGCGCGGCCAGTTCCGGATTGACGTCATAGAACAGAGCAGTTCGCAAAGCGTTAGTTTCGTAAGCCGTGGCGCCCTCCGCACCCTTCTGCTCTGCCGGCGCTTGCTGTCCCTCTCCTCCCGTATGGACGGAACGTGCCTGGCTGGCCGCATCAGCACGCACGGCGAAGACCGTGCCGGCCGCAAAACCATGAGTGATCCACGCATCGGAAGCAGCATGATAGCTGGCTATCACGCCATCGCCGCCCCACCAATGCGCTCCTCCGAGTTGGTATTGGTGCGCAGCAATAATGCGGACCGGCGACGTAATCGATTGTGTGCCTTCGCATGCAACTCGGGCCGCCAGCGTGTCTTCGCCAACCTGGAAAAACGTGCAGGTCAGTTCCAGACCCTCTGTCGCAATCCTGTACGTGAAGACATCCTTGCTATGGTGTATGGCGATGAGCTCGCCTTCACGAAAGTCATCCGCGGTCCACAGCGTGCGGCCGCCTGTCACAAAGCCGATTTGCAGATAGGCCTCATAGATGCCGTTCCTGCGGTAATCGAAATACCCTCCGGGCCCTGCAGGATAGTAGAGTCCGAAGCCAACTCCCGGCAGCGAACGAAACACTCCGCTCGGATGAATGTCCCAGCAATGATAAGGGTTATCCAGATATCCGAACGGGGTGAAGTTGTTGTCAGCCTCGCGCGTGAAGTCCTCATGAGCCGGGACGGAGACACCGCCCGCCATGGACAAGGCCTTTGTTAGAGGAAGCGCAAGGGCCGCAGTTGCCGCAGTCAAACTGAATTCACGCCGGGTTAGCATTCCCCATCTCTCCATTTGTCGGAATCACTGGGTGCGAGCAAAAAAGGCCGAGCGGCGCCTCGTCCGGCATCAGCTCTTTTTCAGCTCCGGGAAGCAGGTGATCCGGAGCTTTGCCGCAGCATAAGGGATCAGAGACAGCGTTTCGTCAGGCTGCTGCCGGCTCTCGACCGGGCTTTGCGGTACCGGTTGCGCCACACCATCTTCGGCTTGCCACTCGGGGAATTTGCGCGCCTTTACATTCAATTGGACAGGCACAGTGGTGCGTGTAAAGGGCCCGGCTTCCCCATTGATAGCCGCAGGATTCTCCACCACTGAAATGGATTGGTTGGCAGAGTTTGCGTCGGCAGCGAGCGCATAATTCCACTGCGTCGCCGGGTACACCTGCCAATCGGCAGTCATGTCGCGATCGCGGAGCTTGAGCCAGTTCTCTCCAATGCCATAGGAAAAAACCAGCGGGCCGCGCTCCAGTGCGACTGATTGGTTATACCATCGCGAAACCTTCGGTTGGAGCGGAAACTCCAATTCGATCCGATCCCCTGCTCTCCACGTGCGCTCGATGATCGCGAAGCGCTCCGGATCTGGATCGGGCTGCTTCTCGCTATTCACTTTCATCGTTGTGCCGTGCGCCCAGCCCGGAATACGAAGTCGCAGCGGGAAGGCGAGCGGCTGCGCAGGATGGATGGTCAGGGACACTCTTCCGCGAAACGGATATTCTGTCTCTTCGATCAGATGGACGGGAACGCCGCGGACCACAGTATGTGCTTCACAGGGAGCATATGCGGTCAGCGCAAGGCCGTCGTCAGCCGTCAACATAACCAGGCTCGCCGTAAACTTTGGCCAGCCTTGGTGGAAGTTTGCAGTGCAACACCCGAAGTTGGGGTCGAGTCCATAGAGATTTGATTCGGGACCGTCGGTCGTCCACGGCTTGTGGTGAAGGCTGCACTCTACCTGATTCGCTTCCTGGTTGTACTGATGAGCCCACATATCATCAGTAAATGCTCCGGGCAGCGCATTGAACGCAATCCGCTCGAGCCGGTCTCCAAGCCGCGCGTCTCCCACAATAGCGAGCGACTGTTCGAGCGAGAACATGGCCTCCACAACTGTACAAAGCTCAGTCCCCTGGGAAGGACTGCGGCCAGCAAAGTGCTCGTCGGCCGAAAAGATCCCGGTCACCAGGCCGTGATACCGGTCTAGCTCATCGAGCTGATGAAAAATCGCGTTCCGATCGCCCGGCAATCCCGAAACCATCGACCACACAGGCGATGCCTTGAGAGCCTGTGCATTGTTTACGCCATGCGTGGCGAGCGAAGCCTCGGTCTGATGTCCGCTGGTAAGACCTATGGACTCCGGCGTGATGGGTTTGGTGAACTGAAAATTTGCAAACTGCGCACGCCAATCGTGTCCCTGCTGATGAAGCAGATGAGCGAGGTCGAGGAGCTTAGTATCTCCGATGCGGTTGTAGAGCCACAGCACACTTAGGATTTCGTCTTGCCAGCGGTACTTGCCCCAATCGCGCAGCGGCCGCTGTGGTAACTGCTCAAGCTGATAAGTGAAATATCGAGAAAGTACAGGAATAACACGCGGATCGGTTGTGGCCTCCTGATATTGTGTCAGGACCTTCAGCATGACCATGCGTGGCCACCAGTCGTCATTACTCGCAGGTCCAATCATCCCGCTTGCGGCCTGATTTTCGAGCGTCCAATCGATGTACCTTTGCGCTTTGGCTTTGAGGCCGGCATCGTCGAGAACATAGGCAAGCGGAACAAGCCCATCGAGAAAATACGGACCTCTCTCCCACGACTCGCCCGTACCTCCGAGCCATCCGCTATTTGGGCCTACGTCAGCCCATGTTTCGTCGAGGTGACCGCCAAGGCCATTGGCCTGGACACGAAGTTGCCGATACAGCCACCCCTTCGGCCGAATCGATCCGAGCGGCAGAAGATAAAAGGCATTTGGCGCCAGGGGAGCACGATTTCTTACGGTTTCCCATGTGCGACTCGAAGCCCCGCTCTCTGCTGCGTTTGCAAGCGGCGAGAGCCGAGGGCCCACCAGAGAAGCAAGGCTGAAGGCGCCAGCTCTCCGCATAAAGCTGCGGCGGCTGAACGGGGCGCGAGATTCCGAATGCAAAAGAAGCTCCTGAGAACAGACGCCTCATCGTACAAACTCTCCGGCTCGCAGCGCATAGTACAAACAGTCTAGGAACTATGATTCCGCTTTATGACCATCATCGATGGGGCAACCGGAAGTAACGACTCGGACAGCAGCGCTTCAGAATTGTTTGTATCGATGAAACAACTACTTATCCTCGATCCGTCTTCTCTGTTGCCGCGAATACTACGGCTGCGGCGTGGTCCCAAGGACGAGAAGCTCGATCCCAGGAACCGCCCTGTCGAGGAGCACGGCCTGGGGGGCCTCCAGTCTCTTCAGAGTTGCGAGCTGTTGCTGCCGTACTTGCGCGCTCACGGGCTGCTCCTTTTCGATAGCATCGAGAGCCGTTAGACCAATGGCCGCGGCATCTCGGAGATTGTGTGAGACCGGGACGAGTTCCGCCGTTAATGCAGAGTCCGACAGGAGCGGCTGCAGTGCCCCGTCATTGTCGCGCCATTCGGCGAGCCATTGGCGGGCCTGCTGCACATCAGCGGTCGTTCCCTTTCCCGAGGTGATCCGGCTCGCAAGATCGCGAAATACACGGGCACAATCGCTCTCAGGCGGCACCGCGTCGACCATCCGGTTGAGCGGCGTGTAGAGGTCGTAGTTGCGCAATTCTTCGCGCGCGTATTCCTTCGGAGGCTCCACCACACTCGCAAGCACCTTCAGCGAGGATGGGTCCGCAGTGCCGGCCAGACGCTGCAGCATCTGTTCGCCGTTGGCATGGTAGGGCAGGCCGAAATACGCGAGCGTCTGGGAGATAATGGCCAGCCGCTGGTACATCGAGTCGACGTTCTTCGTATCTTGTGGCGACCATAGGCGTTCGGCGATGGTTGCCGTGCGCGGCCAGATGCGGCTGCCTATATTTTCCGGCGTTACATATTCCGTCCACATGGCCGCCTCGCCTCCAAGCACGCGGCTCTCCTGCTCAGGCGTCAATTTCCCGGTGGCATTTACCAGCGGATCCACTGCGTAGTGCTGTGAGGCTGGCTCATTCAGATCGAGATAGTAGCCTGACGAGAGGATGCCGCGATAGCCGCGCCGCGCTGCTTGCGCGAGCGAGTCCTGACCGCGCCAGGATTGGATCACGACATCGTTTGGGGTACCCGGCTGCAGCACTTCGTCCCAGCCGATGGTGATCTTGTGGCGCTTGGTGACCAGCTTCTGCACGCGGCTGGTGAAGTACGCCTGCAATGCCGCATCGTCTTTGAGGTGGTGCTCGCGCATGTATTGCTGGATCCTCGGGTTCGCATCCCACTCCTTGCCGTTGCACTCGTCGCCGCCGATATGGAAATAGGCATCCGGGAACAGAGCCGTCATTTCGCCGAGAAAGCGATCGAGAAAGTCATAGGTGCTCTCGCGCGTAGGATCCATGGCGGGATTGAAGATACCCCACTTGCGCTCAATCTGATATGGACCCTTGCCGCTCGCGAGGTCGGGATAGCCGACGAACCATGAGGTTGCATGACCAGGCATATCGAATTCGGGTATGACGCGGATACCACGATCGCGTGCGTATTCCAGAATGCTTCGTACCTGCTCTTGCGTGTAGTAGAGGCCATCGGAGCCCTTCTCCTGCAGCAATGGGAAGGTCTTACTCTCGATACGGAAACCCTGGTCTTCCGACAGATGCCAGTGAAACACGTTGAGCTTGACCGCTTCCATACCGTCCAGGTTCCGACGAATGATGTCGAGCGGCATGAAGTGCCGTCCGCAATCGATCATGAGACCGCGCCATGGAAAGCGGGGCTTGTCGTCGATCACCACGGAAGACACGGCGTAGCCCTGAGGCGTCGTGTTCACCAGTTGAAGGAACGTCTGCAGGCCATGCAGAATGCCGAGCGGATTCGGCGCGCTCAAGACGACCTTGGTGGACGATACTTCGAGATGATATGACTCATCCTCTCCTAATTGCTGCACTGGAGCACTCGGCCCTGCCGTCCTGATGATGAATTGAGACTGACCGGCAGTAGAGGGTGGCCAATGCAGGATGCCTGTCTCGCGAGTGAGGTTGGTGAGGAAGCGCTGACGTGCGCGGTCGAGGCGCGGCTCCGTGTGTCCTTCAAACACCATCTGAAAGCCGTCGTCGATCAGAAAACTTCCAGAACCCTGGGCGGCATGGGCTGGAAGCGGCATCATGTGCAAAGGCGTCTGCGCCTGCAGTGGAGGATTGCTGACAAGAATTGCCGAGGCCAGGATGAGCGGCATGGTGCAGGAGCGCAGCAGGCGGGAACGCGACACGTGATCTCTCCATGGAACAACAGACTGGGTGGATACGATGCTGACCCTATGTCAGCGAGCCGAGTAGCGCAAAGGTGTTCCGGGAAAAGACTACTACGCTACGCTACGCAAGGATCTCGATCGCTGGATATTGACGGCAAGGCATGGTCGATTACTCGCAGCCACCCTCGAGATGTCTGCCAAAGAGTTGAGGGGACCTTGTCGCCTTCAGCCGGTCCCATCAGAAGCCCGATAGCCACTCTACTCATAAGTAGATAAGCTCACATCTATAGAGGAGGTGAGCGCAACCCGTGAAGAGAAGAGCCCCAGAACCAGCAGAAACAGAGGTGAAGCGCATGAACTTGAATGTCGAAGTGAGCCTTCACAATGCCTTCAAAACAGCGACCGCCGCTGAAGGTAAGAACATGACAGATGTCTTGCTCCAGTTCATCGAGCAATATGTACACGAGCACTACCCCAAGGGCCTGAAGAGAGGCCGGTCGTGAAGCGCACCGTCCTTTATAGGAACGCCTCGACTATAGGAACGCCTCGACCATCGACCAGCATCCGGAGACCCAGCGCTATGCTCTCCAACAGATGGCGACCCAGCGGCTACACGATCCAGCGTGAAAATAGGGACGTTGTAAATCCCCCTGAAGGAAAACTCAAGCCTCCGAAACCACCGGGAGTTTCGCGGCATCCCAAGCGGCGAGGCCGCCGGCAACTTCGATCAGATTGATGATCCCATGCTGGTGCAGCAGGCTTACGGCGATCGATGAGCGGTATCCGCCCGCGCAATGGACGACAATGCGGCGGTCGCGGGGAACTTCAGCCATACGTTCCTGCAAGTGGTTGAGCGGAATGTTCACACTGTTGGCAATATGTTTGGCCGCCCACTCGCGCGGATTTCTGATATCCAGCACCATTGGCGGTTCCGACCCGGCGATATCACCGGCCAACTCATCTGCGGCCATCTGGGCGCTGACGCGTTCTGTCGGCCACACCAGGTCCGGTCGTTCGGCGAGCTCTTGCATGCCGCCTCGCAGATGGCCTTCTACGTGATCGAATCCGATACGTCCCAGGCGCAAGGCGGCCTCCTGTTCGCGTCCAGGCTCCGCAATGATCACGATTGGCCTGGAGCGATCGAGCACCGTTCCCGCCCAGGTTGCGTATTGGCCGGCCAGTCCGATGTTGATGCTGCCGGCAAGGTGTCCCTTGGCATACTCAGCCGCATCCCGCACGTCCAGTAACTGGGCGCCTGCGTCTCCCAGCCGGATCACTTCGTCGAGTTCGATGGGTTGATGCACCTCCTCGAGATTCTTGTCCAACGTGGCACGCTCACGCGTGTTCAGGACGGCATCGTAGGTGAAGTAGGGCGGCGCGTCGGGCTGATCAGCAGTGACGAGATCAACGAATACCTCTTTGGTCATCGGCTGCAGCGCGTAGTTGAAGCGCCGCTGATCTCCGAGCGAAGAAACGGTGTCGGAGGAGAGACTCTTGCCGCAAAGGGATCCAGCGCCATGCGCCGGGTAGACTAAGGTCTGGTCGGGAAGGGTCAACAACTTGCGGTGGAGTGAGTCGTAGAGATACGCGCCGAGATCGCTGGCCAGCCATCCCAGTGAGGCCCGCAGGTCGGGGCGGCCTACGTCCCCGATGAACAACGTATCGCCGGTCAGGACGGCGTGAGGGTTTGCCGGGTCCTTCTTCTGATCGAAGACCAGGATCGAGATGGACTCGATGGTGTGGCCCGGCGTTTCAAGCACTTGCAAGCGCAACCCTGGGAACTCGAGCGTGTCTCCGTCCTTCATCGGTTGGAATGCGTAGTCCGCCTTCGCGCGGGCGCCAAGATGAATGGTCGCGCCGCAACTCTCGCGTAATTCCAGATGCCCGGCAATGAAGTCGGCGTGGAAGTGGGTCAGGAAGACGTGACGGATTTCCAGGCCAAGTCTTTCGGCGTCGGCCAGATATTGGTGGATGTCTCGCTGCGGGTCGACAATGATCGCGGTTGAAGTCGCTTCGTCACCGAGCAGGTAGGAGGCGTGGGCCAGGCAGGCTAGGTAGTACTGTTTCAGAATCATTGAGATTCTCTTTCGTTCTCTACGGCGCGCGAAGAGCACACGTCCCCATAGCAAACATCGCGGTGGAGGTCGCCCGCAACTGGATTCTGCGTCGCGGGCTTCCTCAGGTCAAATCTGGCATCCGTCGTTCGGCGCTCGTCGAACGCAGCCTCGCTCCCGATCGCTTTTCGGTTACCCACGAGAGCCGGGTCATCTGGGTTGAGCCGTTGTGCGCAGGTAAGGCTTCACCGTCTTGTAGCCGGGAAAGATCTTGTCCGCCTCTTCGTTCGATACCGCGCCGGTGATGATCACGTCGTCGCCCTGCTTCCAATTCGCCGGCGTCGCAACCCTATGTTTTGCGGTCATCTGCATGGAATCGAGCGCACGCAGGATCTCGTCGAAATTGCGTCCCGTGGTCATGGGGTAGGTCATCATCAATTTAATCTTCTTATCGGGTCCAATGACGAAGACAGAGCGGACCGTGGCATTGGTTGCCGCGGTGCGCCCGTCGGATGTTCCTGCTTCGTCGGCGGGCAGCATGTTATACAACTTCGCCACAGCCAGGTCCGTATCTCCGATCATCGGGTAGTTCACGGCGGCGCCTTGCGTCTCCTCGATGTCAGCAGCCCACTTGCTGTGGTTGTCTACCGGGTCGACCGAAAGCCCGATGAGCTTCGTGTGCCGCTTGGTAAACTCGGGCTCGATCCTGGCCATGTAGCCCAACTCGGTCGTGCATACCGGCGTGAAATCCTTGGGATGAGAAAACAATATGGCCCAGGAGTTGCCAATCCAATCGTGGAAATCGATCGGGCCATGAGTGGTCTGCGCGGTGAAATCCGGCGCAGTGTCGTTGATGCGAAGTGACATCCTAGTCTCCTCTTAATATCGGATAGGGGGCCGTATTCGGCCGTCGCGGATCTCATCTCGCGAGCAATACCTTGACGACAGCCGCGCCAAGTATATGGTAATTCGGAGTTGGTGGTGCCGGTCAAGCTGCGATCAGTGAGCGGCCGGGCCTGCCGAATCGGGACCTCAATCGATTAGCTCTCATTTCGCTCCACCCAACCGGTCGAAGAATGTTGCATCATCCCCCGCATTCATATCGATCCAATCTTCGTCCGTCATCTGGCTGCGCCAGTGCAGGAATGGAACAGCATCTGGGCCCACCGGGTGGCGCAGCTGCCAAGTTCCGCTTTCGGCGATCTCCAGTATTTTCTTGGCCGCAAGCGACGGGGAGACTGGATCTCGCAACGCATTGGAATAAAGTGTAACGAAACGCGCGGTCTGCCGGTACGGCGATTCGGTCGCCGCGCTTTGAATGCGCTGTGCCATCGCCGTGTCTACGATACCCGGCTCAACGATCGCTACACGAACATTGAATGTCTTCACTTCCCCTGCCAGCCCTTCGCTCAACGCTTCCAGCGCCCACTTCGAGGCGCCGTAGGAGATCAATGGCGGGTTGACGATGCGCCCGGCGACAGAACTTACATTGATGATGCATCCACTCCGCCGTTGGCGCATCTGCGGCAGCAATGCCTGAATGCAGCGAAGCGCCCCGAAGTAATTGGTTTCCATGACCGCTCGGAACGCGGACAGCGGGAGCTCTTCGACGGAACCCACGGCTTCCACACCCGCATTGTTGACCAGTACATTGATCGGTCCATGCTTGTTGACTATTGCCTCTACCGCATCGTTGACCGATTGATCGGAGTCCACATTCATCGCAGAAACGTGAATCGGAAGATTCTCGCGTGCAGCCATGTCCGCCAGCAAAGGTGATTGCGACGGGTTACGCATCGTGGCGTGGACCGGGTGGCCGGCACGGCCGAACGCCAGCGCCGTCTCCAAACCGATTCCTCTGCTGGTTCCAGTAATGAGTACCGATGCCATTTTCTCCCCTAAGTATTCGGTAATCCGCGCCGACTAGCCTACACCAACAAGGCCTTCAGAATTTCTTGTTCCACCACATCCTGCGATGGGAGTAGGCTCTATGCCTACCGAAGCTCGAACGATGGTCCTCTCCCCCTGCACGATTCGACCTCTCGCCAAAGGGGTGCCCTAAAATGCACACGCAAAGGATGAAAGCAGCCCTTGGGCCAAGCTTTTTTCTCATCGTCCTGCTCCTGATCGCTTCGGGATTCGCTGAAGCTCAACACTCCCGCATTCTTCCCGGGACGAGGCAAATCGCGCTTCGCCAACTCAGCGACGGGTTGGGATGGAAGCAGCCGATGTACTACTCCACAATTCAGACCGCCGACATAGATGGCGACGGGCAGAGCGAAGTGATCGCGCGCTGGATCGATGGTCTGAACATCTACCGGCTTCAGAATGGAACGCTGATTAGACACTCCCGGATTCCGGCGCTGAGCGACAACGGCGGATTCTACCGGCCCTCGTGGTACTCGACTATCCGTACCGGTGTGCTCGATCGCAAGCTAGGCCAAGCCGATGTGATTGCGCGCGAGCACGACGGCATTCACGTGTTCCGCTATGACCGCAAAAAGCACGTGTGGCGGGAACTCGGCTCGCATGTCTCCGTCCGGCCGTTCGCAGACCAAGATTCGAGCGGTACTGACTGGACCAAGCCGAAGCACTATTCGACCATCCAACTCGCCGATTTGACCGGCAATGGAACCTCGGAGTTAGTAGGACGCGGCCACAATGGCCTGCAGGTTTGGCGGTGGGATCCGGATGGCGAAAGCTGGGCGCAGCTAAGCGCCGGCGGCGAACTCGGCGATGAGCAGGGATTCGACAAGGAGCCGTACTATTACTCGCTCAAACTCGTCGATGTGGACCGGGATGGTTCCGCAGAGCTCGTTGCACGAGCCCCGGCAGGTGTGCAGACCTATAAATGGAACGGCAAGGGATGGACGTTGATCAGCGCCAGCGGACCATTCGGGGACGATGCCGGCTTTCTCGCCGATAAACGCTACAAATCGGTTAGAGCTTCCGTCGATGCGACTGGCCAGGCCTGGCTATACGGTCTTGCGGCCGGAACCGGCGGCGCTGGCTCCGGTGCAATTCAGGTTCATCGCTGGAAGAAGGACCGCTGGCAATTTGTCAAAACGATTCCTCTGCCGGGTTCCGGCTGGGATCGTGAAAGCCAATCTGCGACCCTCATGGCGGCCGATATTCAGGGCGATGCTCAACCCGAGTTTCTGGTACGCGGTCCCGGCGGCTTGCACGCCTATACCCTAGAGGGACGTCCCCTCCCCATGCACTCACGATCGTTCACCGATGCGCAGGGGTGGAACTTAACTGAACAGTACGGCACTTTGCAGACGGCGTCAGCGCGAGTCACCAACCGCGGTGACCGCCGCCTTCGGACACTGATTGTCGGCCGCGGAACCAAAGGATTGGAGGTATACAAATTCACCAACCAATGGACGGCTGCCGCCGACTCGAACTTCCCGCAGTACTGCGCGAACTTCACCACTGACTCCAGCCCGAAATGCCTGGCCTATAAGGCGATAAGTAACGCGTGCCTGGATGGAGTGTCGGACATTCGATCACAGTACACCCAGGCCTCGAATACGACGGCCACCTTTACCGGCTTCCAAAACACAGTCCGTAGTATGCAAAACCCAATCGGCGCAAATAACCAGGCGACATGGGTAGCCGTTCAGAGCGAGATGGTGCAGGAATTGGGCTATGCTAAGACCGTTTTGTCCTGGTATACCAACAATACGACTCTCCTAAACATCCAATACAACGATATCTCTACGCTATTAGGAGCGTGTGTTGGGGATGTAGATCTCGCGACTGACGACTCCGTCGTTGCGAAATGGTTGGAATTCACGGGAGATGTTACCTCAGGAGTCGCAGGCTTTTTTGACGGCGGCCAATCTGCGAGCTTGATCATTGCAATTTTGGAGGATACTTACAAGGACCTTGTACCGCCCACCGGGGACATAAACGAGGCGATATCTAAGATCGACACCGAGCTGAACTCTCAGATCACTGCTTATCCCGGCGCAATTTCACACCAGCAGACAGCTTATCTGACGGATTACTCGAAATTGCAACAGATCGGGCGAGATGCCGCCACCGGCGGTTTTGACTGGGCAGGCGCAACCAGTGACCAGGTCACAGGTGCGGCGAAGGGAGCAAGAAATGGGATGCGCATTAATTTCTACCGAACCCTGCTTCCGTCTAAGTGGCAGGTGTATTGGTGTGACGCCAATGCCCCATGGGGAGGTCCAGACTGTGCATCCTATTACACCAAAGCTAAATACAACTGCCTCTACGGGCAGATCCCGGGCCTTGGCGGTTACAGCTCAAACGCCTATATTTACGCAGGAGAATTCCATAGTGTGAATTGGGATCTGCTTGGCAGAATCACTGGGGTTGGGCCTGGTACTGACCCGAACGGACCTAATCTGAATGCCATCTGGTACATGATGCTGCTAGGTGGTGATCTTGGTTGGGATCTGCCCCAATATGGATCGCTAGACGACCGAGGTCCTAATGTGCATACTTCGGATCCTAATCTTGCCTATGACCAGATCAAATATGGCTATCACGGTCCCAGTTCCTCGTGCAGTGGAAATGGATCTTTTAACGGAATCCTGAGCAGTAATCAGACGCCGTCTGAGCGGCTCTCCGTAGCACAGCAAAATTCGAAGCGTATTACCGCGAGTGAGGCGAAGGAGATACTGGAAGAGATTCGCGCGCTCAAGGACGAAGTGGAAGATGCTTCACCGGACCGCGATGTGGAGATCGGCCTGACATCGCCGCTGCGAGAAGCCACAAGGTTGATCGAACGGGCCCAATTGCAGAACACCCCCGGTCAGAAAGCCTCGGTGTCTGCTACTACGCCGGCACATCTCACCGAATTGTTTATCCGCCGGGCACAATTTCATACACGCGAGCTTGGAGAAAGGCAGGCACAGCACCTTACGGCCCAGGCATACTGCCTTATAGGCGAACTGGAAGGACAGAGCGAAAGCTGTCAGAGTTCAGGATCGCGACAAACTTATTAGACGTCCGGTAGAAGGATTCATTGAGTCCGTACCACTGTGCCACGCGATAACGGCATGGAATGCTGACTCCAGCCTGTCCAGGAGGTGTACTCCGGCGGCAGCCACTCGTGTACTTCCACCCAGGACGGTGCCGTCTTGCCGTCTCTATCGCTGAGACGGCTAAAGACCTCCCGCCGCAAATTCAAGAAGAATGAAGTTGTATTTTTTCGTACAGCTCTGTCTCTGTCACTATTTCACTTCACGACCTGAAGGCCTGGCTGGATGATCTTGTAGAGACTTCCCCCTATCTGCGGGAATTGATAGGCGAGCCAAGTCAGGACGGGGACGGCACCGAAGGTGACGATGCGGAGATAGAACTCCCAGCCGAGTTCGTTGGCTGTCGTGTCGGTAATGCGGCTGAGGATGGCATTGCGATGCATCTGGGCGAAAACCCAGATGAATCCCAGGCTGAGGATCGCCAGCAGAATGGTGAAGCACCAGTCGATGAACGCGTGTGGCTGGAAGGGGTAGGAGTTCCAGGCGATGAGCGCGAGGACGAAGGCCGTGGAGACGAAGAGCATCAGGTACCGGATATTGATGAGGACGGCACGGATAAGGGCGACGTAGCGGACGACCATGAGTTCCTCTGCCAGGTGGATGAAGGAAGGCTCACTGGGTTTCTGCTCTTTCGACCTATCGTTCTCCTCCTTTGGAACGCTGATTTCTTCGACCAGGCCGGTTCGGTCCTGGTCCCAATGGGGAACGAGAAGGCCATTGAGGACGAGGCGGCAGAATTCGGCGTAGCCTTGCTCGATGCGGTAGATGCTGCAGAGGTCGGCGGAGGCTTTGGGGAGGTCCCACAGGAGGTCGGAAGTACAGGGGTCTTCGATCTGTTCGGCTCGCTTCACCGCTGCGGCGAATGATGGGCTCACAGCAGGAGCGGCTGCGGCCGGCACAGCCGTTGCGGGACCGTATCTGGGTGCTCCGGCGGCGTTGATGCTGTCCATCAAGTCGCGAATCCGGGTATTGATGATCTCGTATTGATTCGAGAGTTGCAGGTACAGCTCGGGTTTCTTCTGGAGGTCCGGATGATGAACGAGCTGGCGAATGGATTCCGTGGAACGACTCATATCGCGCCAGCGAATATGGAGGCCTTTCTGACGAAGCATGCTCATCCAGCTTCCCCCCTTGAAGCGTGTGAAGGCAAACCGGATCGGCATCCGTTCCAGCGGCTCCAGCAGACCCCTGCTCATGGCCCTCCAGATCAGGATGACCCTGAGCCAGCCGGAGAGGGCGACCATGATGAGCGGAAAGAACAGAGCCATGATGAGGACTTCGTAGTGCGTGGGGCCCCCCGCGACGAGGACGTGAGCGAAGAGGAACCGTTCGATACTGTGGATGTGGATATCGAAGAGACAGAGGCCGAAGAGCATGAGATAGATGTAGAGCAGGAAAGGATCGATGTGTCTCCGCACCCAGTCTGCGAGCTTTCTGACGAGCTTTCTCGAATCGTTCTGCAGCTTGGCGCAGAACCTGTACAGGACCTCCCGGGTAATCAGGAGACACGTGATGTTCTCGTAAAGGCAGCAGTCACTGAAGCCGGAGCAACTATCCAGTGCGTTGTCGGGCACAAAGAGAGGATAGGGAGTATGGCAGGGCCAATAAGCCTCGGGTGAAGTAGAGGCCGGCGACGACTTGAGCTGCCGCTCGTGCTCATTGAAAAGCCGAGCGAGACGAGGCCTGTGGATCTCAGAGAAACGGAGACGCGCGGTCTGATAGATAGACCATAGATACCAGGCAAAGAGCAGCAGGAGAATGGGCAGAAGTGGACAGACTCCGCTAAGCGGCCGAAGACAGCGATAGCTGAAGTAGAGGCCAACGTAGGTGGGTTTGCCATCGACGTTGCCGCTGCAACAGATGCGGATCCAGAAGACGATGGTGGTGGTGAGGGCGACAGCGGCCACTAGGTTGAAGAACGTGTACTGCCGGCATCGCGGCGGACAACAATAACGCCAGGTCTTAACAAGAGTGAATAGGCCGGTCAGGCATGCAGCGATGAGCGTAACTAAGGCGAGGACGTGGCCTGTGGCCGCAAGGTGATAGAAGCGGCCGACGAGGATAAGAGGAAAGGCTGTGACAAAAGCCATGGCGACGAGCACAGAAGTGCCGATGTTGAGGTAGACGGAGCGGCGGTGCGGCAGATCGTTCTGGTCGAGGTCGAGATCGCGGGTGAGTGGAGACCATAAATCGGCCGCCCATAGGAAAGCGGCGTGCAGCACGCAGGCGAACAAGATGAAGCTGGTGAGGATACCCCAGAGCAGAGAGGGCGAGATGCCGGAGTTCTGGTTGATGGATTCTGGAACATACTTCCATACGTTTTGCGACTTGGGTCCGTCCCGGCCCCGGACTGTAGCCTGGTTCTCATCGCATCGCTTCAACTCAAGGGACCTCCCCCTTTGTGGCAGGATGGTCGGCAGGATCGCGTCCAGATTGCTTCCGCACCAGCTGAGAACGGCGAGGGGATAATAACCGTCGGCGCCGACGACGGTGGCCCAGAGAGGAATCTGCTGGAACTGGATCGGCGGCGGAGATTCATTTTTCTGGGGAACAGGGTAATTGCGGTATCCGGCCAGCACAGGCGGCTGGCTAGAGGCGCTGTTCCAGAACGTAAAGCTCGCGGCGTTATAGATCGCTTCGGCCTCATAGCCGGCATGGAGCCACTGCACGTGGTTTCCGAAGTCGAGCGAGGAGAGGAGATAGGGAGAAATTGAGATTGAACCGATGTACGGCGCGTTATCGACGTCGCGCTCGAACAAGAGATCTCCGCCGCTGAGTATGACGAGCCGGGCATCGGGGCAGGCGCGATGGAGAAATTGAGCGAGGAAGATATCGTCGAGGACGTTGGAGGCCGAGATGACGATGAACTGGCTGCGGGCGCGCTGGAGCTGATGAGCGATGGCCATGAGCTGCGCTTCGATGGACAGAGGACTCTGGTTGGTGGAAAACCGAGGAACGGTGTCGTCGGCTGTATAGTCCTTCAGCGAGAGATTGAGATAAGGGGTCGGCGGCGCGGAGGAGTCAGGCTTGGAGGACTGATTGGCCTCGGCGTTGCGTAGCAGAGACAGCTCGCGAGGAAAGTGAAGGTAGAGAATTGTGCCTTCCTTGGCCACATTGCGGCCGGGGCGAGAGTTGCTGCCGAAGACAGTTCCAGCTTCAGATAGCACAGCGACCCGGCTGAGGTCGTAACGTGCGAGAACGAGTGATTGCAGGAATCGATCCTGCTCGAAGGCGGTGTTCTCCCCAAAAGAGCGATAGATGTGTTTGCCCTCCGGATCGAGCTCGCGAACGGCGATTTCTGTGCTGGTAATACCGCTGATGGAGACATTAGGTTCGCAAAGATCCGGTAAAGCCGCTGCGACTCCCGCGTGCAATGACGATGCCGATCCAGAGTAAAAAGGGCCGATGATGGTCAGCTTGTCATTCGTCACCGGGCAGGGCTTTTCCTGGTAGGCCTCCGGTTTACCCGCGCCGTCCTGCTGCCTCTTTGCTGCATCCGATGCACTGATTTGCTGGTGTGCTGGAGTTGTTGTCCGCTCGTTCCCTCGCGCATCGGATTGCCGGTTCGCCGGAGGTGTCTGCTGTGTCCCCGCTGCATTGGGCTGCCGTTCGGCCGCTTCATTAGCGTGACCCGATAACCAGGAACGAATGGAGAGGGTCGCGTTGTAATTATCTTTCAGGGTCTTTTCGTAGTAAAAGGCATTCTGGAGTTGATTGCCATTGACGCCAAGAGCCGGCGTTTCGCCCACCAGGAAGAGATAGATGACGCGACGATAGTTGGTCCGTGCAAAACCATTTTTATCTCGGTGCTCCCATTCGTGCGCGTCAGGGGCGTAACGGAGGATGATAAGGCCCGGCTGGCGTTCGCGGGCGCTGTCCGCCTCGGTGGGTTTGGTGGCGTTAGATGTAGACTCCCCAGTCGAGGAGGTGCTGACCTGACTTCGCCACGGAAGCCAGTAATTGCTGCTGAGGTAGTGATTGTCGGCCGCCGCCAGGAGGATTCCATCGATGGATCGGTCGAAGTCGAGCGCGAGATGGCTGTGAATAGGATCGGGAACTGTGGCGACGATAGCGCTGATCTCAGGGTCATGAGCGCCATAATTGGGTATGCCCCAGGGGCTGGTCCCGCATGTGGCCTTGTCTCCTGAAGACTTCAGTTGCAGCTTCACTCCGTCCATCTGCGCAATGGTGGCGTCGGGAGGCGACGGGGTCTCCTGGCCTGAGGCAGCAACTGTTCGCGCTGCGGACCAGTAGTTACAAGAGGCTACCCAAGGACCATCACTTGTGGCGGACTGCGAGGCAGATAGCGCCTCGGCGCCTTTGCGCTGAACTGCATCCGGAGTGGTGCCGGTCTTGGACTGAAACATCATCCCTGCCAGCAGCACAGCTCCGAGCGTTGTAGCACCTATCCCTTTGTTCATATGCGTCCTGCTGGCATAGATTTGTGCCGCGAGGATGATTTCGATACGGGCCCATGACTTTGTCGAACAGAGAGGCCAGATCAGTAAGGGCCGGTAGACTATGAACCGTACTTAGACCTTCAGCGGGAGGTATCGATACAAGGGGCGCAGGTCTGGTTAGAGTTTTGCGGAGCAAATTTTAGCACAGGTGGTCGATTAGTTTGGATTGTGATGATTCCGGCCTTCGACAACCGCGTGTTGACGACTTCTTTTTTGCGTGAGGAGCCGAGTCTGAGGGAGATTGCTATTGCCGCGGTCTACCCATGATCCATCGATGTACCTCCGAATGGAGGACGGCTGCCACCTGAAGGATCCCTGCTCCCCTCAACCCGCTCAATAAGGGGAAGCTAGTCGCGGTTCAGAAGGTCAGCCGGGCGCCAAACTGGAGCTGGCGCATATAGGGTTGGCCGCTGCCTGCGATAGCGCTGTCCACACTCGTGATGAGGCCAGCGGCGCCTGTCTGGCAATCGATACAGCGCGCGTTCGTGGCGCTTGGCAGCCCCAGAGGAACATGATTCAGGACGTTGAAGGCCTGGAACTGGAACTGGCCTTTCACCCGCTCGGTGATGCTGAAGTTCTTGAACAATGAAGCATCCGCGAAGTAGTCCGAGGGACCCCGGAAGCTGTTCCGGCCAATATTGCCGATGGTGCCGAAGGCAGGAGCGGCAAACGGCCCGGAAGCAGCGCCGAAGGTGCTAAGGGGCGCGACCGGAGTGAAGTATCGCCGGCTGTGCGTCGCCGCATTGAACGATCCTGTACTCAGCGCAAAACCGGAGCCCGGGCCGTTGATCAGCTTATTCGGCCGACAGTCGCTGGAGGCGCTGGGGCTGCCGGAGTTGGTATCGATGTCTTGCGCCGTGCCACACTCCTTGTATGTTGGCGTGAAGGGCAGCCCGCTCTCCCAGGTAGTCGTGCCCGCTAGTTGCCAACCACCCACCGCATAGTCGATCCAACGGTTGCTGGTGTTCACAAACATCTTGTTCTGTCCGAAGGGCAGTTCGTAAACCCCGCTCAGCACGAAGATGTGGTTGCGGTTGGTGTCGTTCGGCCCATACTCCACCCTCGGGTCGTTCGCGAAATAGAACGACTTTCCTGCATAGTTCAGCGCCCTCGACCAGGTGTAATTGGCGAGAAGCTGGAAGCCGTGGGCGAAGCGCTGCTCCAACGTCGTCTGCAGCCCGCTATAGTAAGCCCGCCCTGCCGGATAGAGGGATGTGATGTCCTGGCTGCAGCAGATCTGCACCGCGCCATTGTAAGGCTGGGCATATTTGTTGAAGAACGGGCGCCGCGCATTCCGGTTCGCCAGTTGCGCCGGAGTCGTCGGAAGCACCGGGACATTAATGTTGTACCCGGCACTTTCGCCGGGATAGATGCGCTCCACGGTGTTGCCGACGTAACCCAGCGTCAAGGTCATGTCGCTGGTGATCTGCTGCTGCAAGCTGAGGTTGTACTGATCGACCTTGGGGAGAACTAGTTGGGGTCCCCGCACCTCGAAGCCCACCCCATTCAGCACCGGAATCAGTCCATTTGCCGGGATCGGAAATTGCGGCGGCTGTGCTGGCAGCGTCGCATAGGAGTAGACTGGGGTGGCGCCGCTGGTGCTGCCGTTGCTCTCTACGGTGACGACCGGCACATTGTGCGTCAGAGCCGTTCCGAAGATGGTTCCGAAGAAGCCCACGTCGTCATACACCTGGCCGACAGCGCCGCGGATCACCGTGCCGGAGCGTATCTGGTAGTCGAAGCCCAAGCGTCCGCCCAGGTTGAGCAGGCCTATGTTTTCGCCGCCATTGGTGGGCACGCCGCCGATCCCCGCCACGCGGATCACGCCCGCCTGCAGATCGGCAAAGCCGCCATGGCCCGGCGCATCCACCGTCTCGGGGAAGATGATGTCCCAGCGGACGCCGTAATTCAGCGTGAATTTGGGAGTGACCCGCCATGTATCCTGCGCGTAGAAGGCACTGCGCTTCTGACGCTCCCCGGCGGGGGTATACACGTCGAAGCGCTGGAATTGCGCAACCTGCCCTTCGAGCACGGCGCCCAGCCCGGAGCCCGCCCCGGTGGTGTTGTTGAAGGTAAGCTGACCCGCCCGATTGAAATCGCTGGCGTTGCGCAGGTTCAGCGCATAACGGAAGTCGCCGCCAAACCGCACTGAATGATTGCCAAAAGTCTTGGTCCAGTTGTTGACGATCTGGAAGACCTGTTCACTCTCCCGTAGCGGGCAGTTACACCCCTGATTCCCGAAATTGCTGACACTGCCATCCGTCACGTTGTAGGTGGGCGAGCCGGTGGTGTTTCCTACCCCGGCATTCAGGTTGGGAATACCGTCATTGAGTGCCGGTGTGGTCCCGCTGTCGAATTTGCTGTTGGATACGTGGTAAGCGAGGAAACCGAAGCGGAAATCCGTGAGCAGGTTAGGATGGATGGCCCAGTCGAAACCGGCTGCGGCGCTCTGGTTCTGCACGTGGTCTGTTCCAGTGGTATTGCCCAGCCCGAACCCAACGCCTCCGGCTGCACCAAAGATCGGAGCACCGAACAAACGGAAGTTTGCATAGTCATAGCGGGCAAAGGCGTGCACCTGTGCGGTCACCTGATCGTCCAGGCGAATATCGGCCTGGTCGCCATTATTGCTGCCGGTACCGGAACCTACGAAATTGTTCGCGATCGCGCCCGCGGCGCCGGCGTTGGGCGCTGGCAGGGCGCTGAGCAGTGTCCGCCCTTGTGGCGTTACCAGAGCATTCGAGATTACACCTCCGCCATACTGGGTCAGGTCGCAGGTAGCGCTGCTGGCATTCAGGCATGTGTTGCGCACCTGCGCCGTCGGTACACTCTGCTGCAGGCTGGTGCCGATTCTCTGGCGTGTCCCCTGGTAGTCCGCGAAGAAGAACGCCTTGTCCTTAATAATGGGCCCGCCGACGGAGCCGCCGAACTGGCTATAGAGCGAGCTGGGAATAAAGCGATGAGTGACGGAATTGCGCTGGAATTGGGTGAATGGGTCGCGCGCCTCCTGCGCATCGCTGCGACGGAACAGGAAAGCGTCCCCGTGCAGGCTATTGGAACCGGAGCGTGTCTGCGCCGTCACCACGCCGCCCACCGCCCCACCAAATTCGGCCGGAAAGTTTTCGGTGTCGATCTTCGATTCGCTGATGGAATCCAGCGTTGGGTTGATCACAATAATGCCCAGCACTGGTTCGCGATTGTCCGTACCGTCGAGCAGATAGCCCAGCGTGCCATAGTTCGATCCATTGACGTTGAGGTTCTGCGTGCCCTGCGGATTCTCCGTAGGCGAGGTGTTGAAGGTGGAACGCTGCACCCCCGGGGTAAGCAAGGCAAAAGAGGTGAAGTTCCGGTTCTGATTGGGCAGGTTCTGAAACTGCCTCTCAGTGAGCACCTGGCCTACATCCGCCCGGTCTGTCTGCAAAGGAGGCGCCGAAGCAGTCACTGTCACCGTCTGCGCCGCGCCGCTCACCTGCATCTGCAGATTGACCTGCTGCGCCGTATCCGCGGAGATGGCGACATTGTCGGTCTCCGAGGGGCTGAAGCCAGCCGCCTGCACCTTGACGTTATAGGCGT
Organism: Acidobacteriaceae bacterium; assembly: GCA_051001135.1. Classification (GTDB taxonomy): domain Bacteria; phylum Acidobacteriota; class Terriglobia; order Terriglobales; family Acidobacteriaceae; genus CAWHMN01. The sequence goes on along the minus strand of JBPCNO010000166.1, from coordinate 10,327 downwards.
CGGCAATGAGCCGGCTGACCGTGTAGTTGCCGCTGTCGTTGGTCTGAACCGTTTGCGTCGTTCCCTTCGCAACATCTGTGACCGTCACCGTTGCGCCCGGAACCGCGGCACCCGTGGCATCGGTCACTGTACCTAAAATCGAGCCGAAAACTGCCTGCGCCCAGACCGGATGCGCCGGTGCGACGACCAGCAGCAGCGCGCCGAAAAGCAGCAGCGCGGCGCGTGCTGGAGGGAACATCTTGCGGCATGAGCGTCGCTGGGACGCGCTTCCGTGGGCGGGGGTGAGTTGCAAGCTCATACGGCCTCCAGCAGCGATAAAGAATGGGCGGCGTGGGGAGATTCCACCGCCCACAAAAGTGACTGCGCATAGATCGGGACGTCGTCCCAATTCGGATGAACTCTACGCCCGTCCGTGATTGGTTGTCAAATTATCAATCACAAATCATGCGTGAATTGGCGACAATAGGTTGGCTGGAGTGTTCGTAACGACCATGAAGTGAACGGACGGCTGCCCGAACATAGGTGCATGGCGCAACCAGCGGATTCACTGGTATGCGAAGGTTTGCGCGTGGTCGATCACTCAGTTTGGCCTGTGATCACAGCTGCCGAAGATGTCAGTGGCAGGGCGGGAAACCGCCGGCCCGCGAATGGAAGAAAGCGGCAGAGGTTGTCTTGCATCACATATTGCGATCGATCTTCGCCATTCGGCACTCGATTATGCTCTATTATCGCTGGTATCGCTCACCAGCGGATCATTCAGCGACCTGCTGAGTCGAGCGGCTTCGCCCCAGGGGAACAAATGAAGCGTCGAGAATTCTTGAGCGGAGCGATTCTGACTACCGGAGCAGCAGCTTTCGGTCTATGGCCGAAAGGGGCACATGCCAGCCCCGACCAGGAGGCGGACCAGGAGGCGAACCAGGACGCGGACCAGGACCGGTCCCGGATCCGTCGAGTCCTCGTGACCTTTATGTGCCACTTCGACGTCGGCTACACAGACACGCAAGCGAACGTAGTGCGGAAGTATTTTGAACAGTACTATCCGCAAGCCATCCAGGTCGCCGCGGCCATGCACGAATCGGGAGAAGACCGGTATGTGTGGACCACGGGATCCTGGCTGCTCTACCAATATCTCGAACAGGCAACAAGCGCACAGCGCAAGCGCATGGAGCAAGCCGTTGCGGCGGGGCAGATAGCGTGGCATGCTCTGCCCTTCAACTGGCAGACGGAATTCCTCGACCGTTCCATGATCCTGGGAGCGATGGGCTTGTCGCAATCGCTGGACCAGCGCTTTGGGCGAAAGACCATCGGGGCCAAGATGGCGGATGTGCCTTCTCATTCCCGGGGACTCATTGGACCACTTGCGGAAAGCGGGGTGACGCTGCTCCATATCGGAGTGAATCCTGGCAGCCCCTCGCCTGAGGTCCCACCGGTCTTCGTCTGGAAAGATCCCGCCGGCGCCGAGCTCACCATGCTCTACAGCCGGCGCTTTTATGGCGGAACTCTGGAGATACCGGATTCGGATCTCGCGATTTCCATTACGATGCATGGAGACAACCGCGGCCCGCATACCATAGACGAGCTCAAGAAGATATATGCGGACCTGCGCAGCCGCTATCCCAATGCGAAGATCACGGCTTCCAACTTCAGCGATATCGCTGCGGCTGTCAACGTCTTCCGCGATCAATTCCCGGTTGTGGCCCAGGAGATGGGCGATACCTGGATCTACGGGCTACCGAGCGATCCGGTAAAAGTGGCCCGTTATCGCGAGGTGTCGCGACTCCGGCGCGAGTGGATCAAGGGCGGTCACTTCCATATTGGGGATGCAACCGATCGCGCTTTGCTGAGCAAGCTTGCGCTCGCTCCTGAACACACATGGGGAACCGACACAAAGCGCTATCTGGACTATGACCATTACAAGCCGAGCGATCTGGCTAAGATGCTCGACGCGCCAAACTACAAGACCATGGAGACGAGCTGGCAAGAAAAGCGGCGTGATATTGACGATGCTGTTGCCACTCTCCCACCTCGCCTGCGCTCACAGGCGAATGAGCGGCTTGGCGCATTGCGGCCGCAGGAACCCTCTCACGCGTCCTTGACCTCCCGGAACGGCGATTTGAAATTTGAAAACAAACATTATGAAATCGAACTGGATAGCAAGACAGGCGCAATCCATCGATTGGAAAACAGGAAAGGCCATCGGCAGTGGGCCTCTCCGGAGCACCCTCTCGCACTGTTTTCGTATCAGACGCTGTCACAGGAAGATTTCAATCGCTTCATCGCCAGCTACGCCGTCGTCAAAGGCGCATGGACGCAGCAGGATTTCGGAAAACCGCATATTGATCGTGTGGGCGCCGAAAGCCGGGCGTGGCAGCCAAGCCTCGTTGGGTGTTGGAGCGGACACACCCACCAGGGACTTCGCATCCTGACAAAGTTGAAAGTCGCCGATGCCGAGAGTGAGCGCATGGGGCGGGTAGCATGGCCGCGAACGATGTATATGGAACTGCTCCTGCCCGATCATGAGCCCGTTATTCACGTCGAATTCTCATGGTTTGGAAAGGCGGCCAACCGGTTACCCGAGGCAATGTGGCTCAGCTTCGCGCCTATCGCGCCTGCTTCCAAAGGATGGATGTTGGAGAAAGTGGACCAGCCGGTTTCTCCCTTTGACGTCGTGGCGGGGGGGAACAGACATATGCATGCAGTCTCAGAGAAAGTGAGTTATCAGGACGCCGGCGGTAGCTTCGTGATCGAGACCATGGATGCCCCGGTTGTAGCGCTGGGAGAAAAATCGCCTATCTACTACTCAAATGACCAACCAGACCTGCAAAAGGGATTGCACTTCAGCCTTTTTAACAACGCCTGGGGCACCAACTATCCGCAATGGTTTGGCGGGGACATGCGTTTTCGCTTCTCCCTGAAGGCCTGATATGAACCACAGAATACTCTGCTTTGCAGTGCTCATCTGTTTCGCGGCGGCTCCAGGCCTTGTCCGAGCCGCCACTCCGCTGGAGGTGATAGTCGAGCGCGACATCCCAGTAAAGATGCGCGACGGTGTTGTCCTCCGCGCGGATATCTATAGACCGAAGCCGGGAGGCCGCTTCCCGGTGCTCCTGCAGCGCACGCCTTATGGTAAGAACGGCAAATCGGACTTTGAGGTAGATTTCGGCTACAGGGCCGCGGCAAACGGTTATGTAGTGGTCATTCAAGATGTTCGCGGCCGCTACACATCTGACGGTGAATGGTACCCCTTCAAGCATGAATCGGAAGACGGCTACGACACAGTGGAATGGGCGGCATCGCTGCCCTATGCAAATGGAAAGGTGGGCATGTTTGGCGGTTCCTACGTCGGGGCCACCCAAACGTTGGCAGCCATCGCCCACCCGCCGCACCTCGCCGGCATCTGCCCAGTCATAACGGCGAGCAATTATCATGATGGCTGGACCTACCAGGGCGGAGCTTTCGAACAATGGTTCGATGAATCGTGGACGTCGATTCTTGCACAGGACACGCTCGATCGCCTGGCATTGAACGATACAAACGCGATGAAAGAGGCCTGGAAGCTTCCCGTCGCCAATTATCCGGTATTCAACTTCCAGGATTTTCCGGCCACACCTAAGTTGACCGCGTCTCTAGCTCCCTACTTCATGGACTGGCTCGCGCACCCGAGTTACGACGACTATTGGAAACGCTGGTCGATTGAGGATCACTACGCTGACATTACCGTTCCTGCCCTGACCATAACTGCCTGGTATGACATCTTTCAAGGCGGGTCCCTGCGCAATTACATGGGCATGAAGGCGCGGGGCGGAAGCGAGACAGCTCGTGCCGAACAGCGCCTGTTGATCACCCTCGGAGGCCACGCGGGGCGCGATCGGAAGGTCGGCGACGTAGATTTTGGTCCTCAGGCCGCTGACTTCGACGAAAACGATGTCACTCTACGCTGGTACGACTATCTTTTCAAAGGCATCCAGAATGGATTTTCTAAAGAGAAGCCGGTCAAGATCTTCGTGATGGGGGTGAACGAGTGGCGTGAGGAAGATGACTGGCCCCTGCCTCAATCCCACACCGTAAAGTATTTCCTGCATTCAGATGGGCACGCCAATTCGCTCCACGGGAGCGGCCGTCTCTCGACGAGCACGCAACACTCTGAGCCTTCCGATCACTTTGTGTACGACCCATCCAATCCTGTGCCCACCGTCGGCGGTCCATTGTGTTGCGATCCTGTGCACCTGGAGCCAGGCGCGCGGGACCAGCGTTCCGTCGAAGCTCGTGGTGACGTTTTGGTCTACTCGACTCCGCCTTTCGCTCAGGACATCGAGGTGACTGGCCCGATCAGCCTTGAGCTTTATGCAACATCCTCAGCGCTGGACACCGACTTGACGGCCAAGCTGGTGGATGTATCGCCCGATGGCTTCGCTAGAAACCTGACCGAAGGGATCATCCGCGCGCGGTATCGCGCTTCTCCGGAGAAGCCGGAAATGCTCACCCCGGGACAGGTCTATAAGTTTGCCATCGATCTCTGGTCTACCAGCAATGTCTTCCGCCCGGGGCACATGCTACGACTGGAGGTTTCAAGCAGTAATTTCCCCCGCTTCGATCGGAATCTGAATACCGGCGAAGATGCTGGATTTGCTCAGCGCCACGTGTCAGCCACAAATACGATCTTTCATGACGCCCAGCATCCATCAGCTCTGCTGCTGCCAGTCATACAAGCCCAATGATTTCGAGGGCTCAGGCAGATCTGGATCGCGCTAAGTCCGTCAGGACGGCATCAAGCCTTCTTGTTCGCAAGGCCTCTGAAGCATGAAATCGGACCGCGATAGGACTCTCGCTGCTCGTCGTCGCGGGCGTGATGAATGCGAGCTTTGCCCTGCCGTCATCACGGCCAGCCTTCTTGGCGTTGTCACCCGGGAGTGGAGACACGCAGGCCGCAAGCCTCTTCTGACTCAACTGGCCGGAGCCGCGCTCCTGGTTATCGCAGCCTTCATCCTCGCGGCAACCGGCCGCAACCTGTCCTGAACTGGTACTGGAACGGGCATGCGTCTAGTCGATTGGAGCCCCAGCCCGCTAGCGGTGCAACGCTATCAGCGAAATCTGGCGTGAGTTCTTGATTTGATTGGTCGGGGAGAGGATTCGAACCTCCGACGGTCCTGAAGCGCTATTTGGGGCCGAAATGAGCTTTTACCAACGCGGATTAGTGGGGCTTCAGCCGAAATGCATCCGCTGAGCCTTTTCAGTTTCCTAAAAGCTTCTCATTCGCGTAATTACCGGAGCCCCTATTTGGAGCCCCGCTGGCGATGCTTCACTGCGAGCTGAGGTAACCTGCCCGGAGGGCGATCGCAATCGAACCTATTCTCCAGAGCCATGGCGCCCAGCTTCAGGCTGCTCAGGTTCTTCAGATCCTTCACTATTGACACATAGCTTACCGGGTCATCGCTCCCTCTCTGCGAACGCCTGTCCCAGGCGCGATCGGGACAGCGCCAAGCAGCGCTGCCAGGCTGTCTCATGATCGGACGAAAGCCTTGCATGCAGCCATCAAAGCCGCCTCCTTGAACGGCTTACGTCACATCCGCGGCGCGTGCGGCGTGCTGCTAGTAGCCTAAGGTGCTATGGGATAAATAGCGCTAGTGTTTCGTCGAGATCGCCTTTAGTATGAGGCGACTCACCCTTTACGACTCAACCTTTACAAAGTCTTGGAAGTTCTGTGACAGGGCGAACCGTCGTTCTCGAACGCAGAGTTGTCTCCTCCACGGCCTCTCATCAGACGGAGAATTCATGGGCTCCTTTGCAGGTTTCGTGGGAAACTCCTACCTGTTTCGCGTTCTTCCGGCAGTCGTTCTTGGCGTTCTGTCCTTCCTGACTGGTCAACTGCTGCAATCACAGACTGCTCCCGCTACCGCCAGCCCACACGTTCCATCCGAGTTTCGCGAGCCGGTCACCTTGTCGACTAAAGATGGGGTTCTGGAGGTCCGGCTGACGGCCCGCCAGAGTGCGGCCAGGCTGGATACGGTTGCCAAGCCCGTCCAGGACTTCCTGCTCTTCGACTATGAGCTGATTCGCGGTACGGCCTCAACCGGCGAGACCTCGGGCAAGAGCCTGTACCCGGGCCCGACTCTGAAAGTCTATCCCGGTGAAAAGCTGATCGTGCATCTCGACAACGCTCTTACCGACCTGACGATTGGTGACTACTTCAGCCCGCAGTACACGAGGCTGAATGGAGAAGTTCCTATCGATCCCATTCAGATGAAGTCTTCACCGCTGAACCTCCATGTCCACGGCATTCACGTAAGCCCTAAGGGAAACTCCGACAACGTCATGCTGCATGTACCCGCGGGCATGTCGAATACGTATGCGTACGAGATTCCGAAGAACATGCCGCAGGGGGCGTATTGGTATCACTCCCACCTCCATACACTGACCGGGCAACAGACTTACTCGGGTCTAGCTGGACTGCTGGCGATTGGACGCACGGACGGCAATCTTCCTGTCGTCACGGAGAAGAAGATCCCTATCCGCAACATGGTGCTGCAGTACAACGCCGTTTACGGCCGGGCGAATGGAGAAGCGCAGTTGAACAATGTGAACTGGCCGCAGTATGTCAGCAGCATTGTTCCACCAAAGGGAGACGAACTCGCGAAGGGAACATACCGGCCGTTGCTTGCGCCGGTCAATTTCACCAGGTTTGCGAGGGGCTCCACGTTTTTTACGGTCTGGTATGCCGGCCCGCTTTCGATTCACAACAACCGCGGACTGCTACAGACAATTCCGAGCAATCTGCAGACGTTCAAGGGGGCCAAGGACCAGGGTGGCAAAGTGCTTCCGGCGGACCCGTCATTGCCGGATTACCTGCGCGACGTCCAATTTACGGTAAACGGGCAGTTCGAACCGACCATCAGGGCGAAGGGTGGCCAGACAGAGATCTGGGTACTCGCGAACGTGAGCGACTTCGCCTACATGAACGTTCAGCTCACCGAAACAGCGACCGGGTACCATCCAAAAATCGCCATTGTCGGCGAGGACGGCAATCCGTTTGGGGTCGTGGAGTATCCGCCTACTGACGAGGGAACGCGCCTGCTGCTTCCGCCGGCAAGTCGCGCCGCTATAGCAGTCACAATTCCGAAAGAAGGCGATCTCGTTCTCGAGATGCCTCCGCTCGGAAGCGGCGCAAAGACGATCAATGCTCCCGGAATTCTCTACACGAACGATGGTACCGAGAACCCTCCGGCTGTTCTGGGAACCCTGACCGTAGAGCCTTCGGCATACAGCTATCGCGATGGTTTTTTCGTATTTCCGACGCAGATGCTGGCGAGAGCCACGTCAACAGAGGGCAACGGCGAGACAACGCAATTTTTCACTGAGCAGCCGCTTGGAGGTTACACCTCCTTTATTGATGTCTCCGACGAGAAGCCGGATATGACGCGAGAAATCGTCATCTCAGGCGGATTCCTCAATAGCATGGCGGCCCCTTCTGACCCGAAGTCGTTCGTGTATGCCTTCGATGGCGGCGCTTTCCCCAATGTTCCCCTGCTTCAGCCGCGTCTGAACTCGGTGGAGGAATGGAAGTTCATCAACCACAACAACGATGAGCATCCGGTCCATATTCACGTGAACGACTTCCAGGTGATGGAGTATTTTGATCCGACCACGGGCCTGCACTATGGCCCAACGCATTACGGTCTGGACAACGTCAACGTACCCGCACCAACAATGAACGCGGACGAGAGTGTCATCGAGCCCGGTCTTCTCACCGTCCGCACGCGGTTCGACGACTACGCCGGGCTTTACGTAATGCACTGCCATCGCCTCAATCATGAGGACAACGGACTCATGGCGATGGTCAACGTCATTCCTGCGGTGTCCAGCTATGCGGTGGTCGTGCCGGGTAGCTCTGCTTCAAACCCGACCGAGGTTCGCATTCTCGATGGAAAGAATGATAAGGTTTTTGCCACCGTCATCCCGTTCACGGGGTATACGGGAAACCTCAACATCGCGATGGCGGATATCGACGGTGACGGCGTTCTCGATCTGATCGTCGGCGCTGGAAAAGACCATGCTCCTGAAGTTGTTGCTTACGCGGGCGCACGAACCAATCGCGGTCCCTTTGGCACGGAACTGGCGCGATTCCAGGCGTTTCCAGACGCTATGCGTTCCGGCGTGAACGTCGCCGCTGCGCAGATCGATGGAACTACGTCTGACAACATCATTGTTGGGTCGGGTCCAGGGGTTCCGAGCGAAGTGAAGGTCTACAGGTCCGAGTTGCCGGCACTCGGCACCGCGCCCGCCGTGTTCTCGAAGTTCATACCGTACGCAAATGACACTTCGGGCGTCAGCCTGTCGGCAGGCTTCATTGACTTCGGCACCGGGCGGGAGAGCATCCTCACCGCTCCAGGGGCAGAAAGCACGGCACAAGTCAAGGTCTTCGTATTTCCGCTGCTAACACCCATCCAAAGCGGCAGCCATAGCGGAATGAAGATGGAACCGATCGATCAGCCGGTGAATTCGGCATCGTTCCTGCCCTTCGGCAAGGATTACAAAGGCGGTGTTTCGCTGGCTGTCGGCTGGCTGGCCGGATCGCTCGGCGGTGCGAAGCGCATCATCGTCAGCGAGCTGAGCGGCCCGGGCACGGTAAAAGTCTTCTCCAGCGGATCCGCGCTGGATGGTGGGCCGGCGATGTACCTGAGCAATCCGTCCATGCACGATCACAGCGCGTCGTTTCGCGAGATTGCAAGTTTCCAACCATTCGCAGGAGACACCGGCACCCAGGTGGCCGCCACCAGCACCACGGTCGGCGCGAACCTGCTGGTGAGTGGAGCGTCTCCTCTAGGCCAGCAGATCCTCAAGTTCGATTTCGTCAGGCGTGGTCTGAAGGCGAACATGCTTGAGCCTTCCCCGCTAGGCCAAGTCCTTTCTTTAAGGGGATCGCGTCCAGTGGTATTAGCCGGAGAATAAAGAGACCGCGTCTGCTGCTTAGTGGCGGAGAGCGCCGGCGCAAGTCGCCGGACAGGTTCGTGAGAAGACGGGATGCTGAAGACTACACGACGGGAATTCATGCAATGGGCTGCTGCCGGTGGTATTACTCTGAGCGTATCCCGCATCGGCCTCGGACAGATGCGCGGTTTCACGTCGCGTGAGACGCTCCCCGGAAGGGGGGTCCGCAAGCCGGCAAGCGGCCGCATCGATGGTGTGTCGAAAGCTACAGGCGCAAAGCTATACGCTTCGGACTTCCGGTCCTCCGATCTTCCCGGATGGCCGGAAGGCACATCGCACGCACTGCTGGTGCGGAGCAACAATGCAACGCACGTCTACTCCGGCATCGATCTGGCGCGGTTGAACAATATCGCCAAGCCCTCCGCCGTTGTGACGGAAGAGGACGTGAGACGTATCAACGCGCGCGCGCCGCAGTTCTACGCCGGCGACCTGTTCTGCCCGCTCGGCAAGACGCCGGTCTATCTCGGGCAGCCGCTGGCGCTGCTCGTCTTTGAGAAGTTCGACGAGTTCGACAAGGCTCGGCTAGCGTTGCGCGATGGCCATTATCTTAAGTTCGGTGCGGAAACGGGGCCGGTGAAAGCCCCCAACTATGCCGCATTCCGGTTCACTCGGATCGCAGGGCCGACGCCGGACTCTCCGGATGTGTATTCGCCGTTGCAAGCAGGGTGGGTGAGTCCCTCTGTAATGGAGAAGAACACCGGCCGACCAATCTGGGAGCCGCTTCCGATTGCGAAGGGAGGCGAGTACAAGGCGGGCGTCACCTACGGCGAAGAGATTCGCGCCATGCTTGCCGGCAAAGACCCGGGCATGCTGGTGCTTGAGCGCGATTTCGAGACCCAGTCCGTGGATCCGATGTTTCTCGAGCCGGAGTGCGGACTCGCCTGGTATGACCCCGCGACCAGCGAGCTCGAATCAGTCCTCGGCGTGCAGTCGCCCTATGAGACTGCAGAATCCCTTGCGTTTCTGCTCGGAGAAGCCACTTCCGGCTTCAGGCCGAAAAGCATCGATGCGCAGTTCGCATACGTCGGCGGCGGTTTTGGCGGCCGCGACCACACGCCATTCCCGCTTTATGTAGCGCTGGCAGCCATGTTCTTTCCCGGCCGCGCCGTTCGCCTAGCGCATGACCGCTATCAGCAGTTTCAGGGTGGCATCAAGCGTCACGCATTCCAGATGCGTTCGCGCATCGGCGTGGACCGTGCGTCCGGAAAGATTGCGGGGTTCTCCGCAGACCACGTTCTCGATGGCGGCGGCGTGATGAACTACTCAGCCAGTGTGGCGGTGGTAGGCGTAACCGGTGCTCTGGGCATCTACAATTCCTCGAAAGTTGATGTGACCACCGTCG